>JANMWQ010000697.1:0-5827 GCA_031394085.1 Rhizobacter sp.
CCGAAGTTGTTGACGGCCGAGCCGAAGAACATCGGCGTCTGCCGGCCCGAGAGGAAGGCCTCGCGATCGAAAGGCGGCGCGGCATCGGTCAGCAATTCGATCTCGCTCTTCGACTGCGCGTACTGCATGCCGAAGCGCTCGCGGTACGCGGGGTTGTCGAGGCCGTCGAGAAACTCCTCGCCGTTGTTCGCCTCAGCACCACCGAAGAGACGCATGCGCTTTTCCCGCAGATCCATCACGCCGTGAAACGCCTTGCCCATGCCGACCGGCCAGGTGAACGGCACGACCTCCATGCCGAGTTCGCGCTCGATCTCGTCCATCAACGCCATCGGTTCCTGGACCTCGCGGTCCATCTTGTTGACGAACGTGAGGATCGGCGTGTTGCGTGCGCGGCAAACCTGCAGCAGCCGGCGCGTCTGCGGCTCGACGCCGTTGGCCGCGTCGATCACCATCAGCGCGGCATCGACCGCGGTCAGCACGCGGTAGGTGTCCTCGGAAAAGTCCTGGTGGCCCGGCGTGTCGAGCAGGTTGATGACACAGTCGCGGTATTCCATCTGCATCACGCTCGATGCCACCGAGATGCCGCGCTGCTTCTCGATCTCCATCCAGTCGCTGGTGGCGTGGCGCGTCGCCTTGCGGGCTTTCACCGAGCCGGCGATCTGGATCGCGCCCGAAAACAGCAGCAGCTTTTCGGTCAGCGTGGTCTTGCCGGCGTCGGGGTGGGAAATGATCGCGAAGGTGCGGCGGCGCCGGACTTCTTTGGCGAGTGGCGAAAGGGGTGACGACAGGGATGACGAAAGAGACGGCGAGGGCGTGGGATCAGACATGCATGCGCGGCCGATTCAGCGGGCCGCCTCGAAGAGACAACCCGCGATTATCGGCGGCGCGGCCCGCGCACCGCGCTCAGCGCCGCGCCGGGCCGAAGTCTTTGCGCAGCCAGTCGTCGATCAGGTTCTTCTCGTGCGACAGCGGCTCATCGCGGTGGTAGCCGGCGCGGCTCAGAAAGGCGATGTCGCGCAACTGGCGCGTGCCTTCCTTGAGCACCGCGCCGTTCGCCGCGACGAGCCGGAAGTTCAGGTCGATGCGGGGCGGCGTGTTGTCGCGCACGATGCGCAGGTCGCTCGAAGCGGGGCCGTGCCACGGCTCGATCTGCCCGGCGCGCTGCACGTCGGTGATCGTCACCAGCAGGCGCGCGCCATCGGGCACGTTGCGCGCGGCGCGCTTCGCAACGTAGCGGCTCAGCTCGTCGAGCCAGTCGGTGCGCACGCCGTGGAGGCGTTTCATCTCGGCAAAGCCGTCGATGTTGCGGTAGCTGACCTCGACCCGGTCGGTCGAGACCGTCGCGCCGCGTGTGTCGGGCGTGTCGGCCGCTGCGAACGACGCACCGACCAAGCCGAAAATCAATGCGCAACCAACGCGGCGCACGTACAACGGGACCGTCTTCATGGTGTGTTTCCTTCGCGTTTTCAGGCGCGACCGCAGCCGACTACGCCGCTGGAACGAACGGTCGCACCCCGTCCAGCAGCCTTGCAACATACGCCTCTTTCTCGCCCACCGGCGCAGCGTAGTGCAACGCCCGCGCGGCCGCGTCGAAGCCCGCGCCGCGCACCATCATCCAGGCGGCAAGGTACTGTGACGCGAGGCAGCCGCCAGCGGTGGCGATCGAGCCGCGCGCATGGAACGGCGCCTCTTCGACCCGCACGCCGGCCTCGATCAGCCACGGGCGGGTCGTCAGGTCGGTGCAGGCCGGCATGTCGGCGAGCAGGCCGAGGCGCGCGAGCAGCAGCGCGCCCGAGCACTGCGCGCCGATCAACTGGCGGATCGGATCGAGCTGCAAGCGGTCGAGCACCGAGCCGCGCTTGCCCATGCTTTCGGCGATCGCCCGCGTGTAGATGCCGCTGCCGAAGATCACGGCATCGGCCTCGTTCGCGAACTCGAGCGGCTGCTGTGCCTGCACCGTCACGCCGCCCATTGACGTGACGTGCGGGCTCGGGCTCGTGACCTCGGCCTTCCAGCCGCGGTCACCGAGCCGGTTCCGCAGCCCGAGCGCGATGAACGAGTCGAGCTCGTTGAAGCCGTCGAAGGTGACGATCGCGATGCGCATGTCTTCACTCGCCGCGGCAGGCCGAGCGCCGGGCCGCCCCAAGCCGGCCGGCGTCCCCGCGGGGGACCGGCTGGCGTACTCGGCGGCCGAGGGGCCTCATCACTGGGCTTCGAGGTTCGCCCGCAGCATCCAGGCCGCTTGCTCGTGCACGGTCAGGCGTTGCGTGAGCAGGTCGGCGGTCGGCTCGTCGCTCGCCGTGTCGGCGATTGCGAAGATGCTGCGCGCGGTGCGTGCCACGGCCTCGTGGCCCTCGACCAGCACGCGCACCATGTCGAGCGCGGCCGGCGGCACGGCCGGCGCGTCTTTCAGCGAGGTCAGCGCGCCGAACTGCGCGTACGACCCCGGCGCCACGTGGCCGAGCGAGCGGATGCGCTCGGCGATCGGGTCGACGGCGTTCCACAGCTCGGTGTATTGCGCCATGAACATCGCGTGCAGCGAGTTGAACATCGGCCCGGTCACGTTCCAGTGGAAGTTGTGCGTGGTCAGGTAGAGCGTGTAGGTATCGGCCAGCAGGCGCGACAGGCCTTCGCTGATCGCACCGCGGTCTTTCTCGCTGATGCCGATGTCGATGCCGAGGCGCGGCGTCGCCACGTGAGCGGATCCTGTTTTGCCCTTCGCCATGTGTCTTCTCCTGCCTTCTTTCGCGCAATGTAGCGCAGCCGCTCAGTGCAGCAGCGCGCCGCATGATTGGGCCAGCACCGCCAGCCCACCGAGGTTGATGACCAAGCCGAGTGTGCGCCGAAGGCCTTTCATCTCAAGCCTCCTTGACGACCGACAGCGCCTTCGCGGCTCCGGCGTCCATCGCGCCCATCGCCGCGAGCTTGCGCGCCACGGCCTCGCCATAGGCCGGATCGGCCTGCGTGAAGTGGCCGATCTGCACCGCCTTCACGTCGGCGGTCACGTCCTTCATCGCGCCAGCGATGTTGCTGGTCAGGCGATCCTGCGCATCGGGCTTCATCACGCGGAACAGGTTGCCGGCCTGCGTGAAGTCGTCGGACGTGCCGCGCTCGTCGAAACGCCCGGCCACGCCGCTCAGCGCCCAGCCCGGGTCGCCGTGGCCGAAGCCGGCGGGCGACGTGCCGGCCGCGTTGACGGTCGCGTAGTTCTGTGCCGACCCGCCGTTCTCGATCGCCATCTGCCCGTCGCGCTGCTGGTTCTGGAACGGGCAACGCGGGCGGTTCACCGGCAGGTGCTGGTGGTTCGTGCCGACGCGGTAGAGCTGCGCGTCGTGGTACGCGAACAAGCGGCCTTGCAGCATCTTGTCGGGGCTGTAGCCCATGCCCGGCACGATGTTCGACGGCGAGAACGCGACCTGCTCGACATGCTGGTGGTAGTTGTCGGGGTTCTTGTCGAGTTCGAGCACGCCGACCGGCAGGCGTGGGAATTCCTTGTACGGCCAGACCTTCGTCAGGTCGAACGGGTTCCATCCCGTCGCCTGCTCCCAGGCCACCGCCTGCGCCTCGGTCATCACCTGGATCGACACGTCCCATTTCGGGAAGTTGCCTTGCGCGATCGCGTTGAACAGGTCGCGCTGCGCGTGGTCGGGGTCGGCACCGGCGAGCCGGCCCGCCTCCTCGGCGCTCAAGTTCTTGATGCCCTGCTTCGTCTTCAGGTGCCACTTGACCCACACACGCCCACCGGCCGCGTCGATCAGGCTGAACGTGTGGCTGCCGAAGCCGTCCATGTGGCGGTAACCGTCGGGCGTGCCGCGGTCGCTGAACAGCATCGTGACCTGGTGCAGGCTCTCGGGCGCCTTGCTCCAGAAATCCCACATCATCTGGGCCGACTTCAGGTTGGTCTGCGGGTCGCGCTTTTGCGTGTGCACGAAGTCGGGAAACTTGATCGGGTCCTTGATGAAGAACATCGGCGTGTTGTTGCCGACCAGATCCCAGTTGCCGTCTTCCGTGTAGAAGCGGATCGCGAAACCGCGCGGGTCGCGCTCGGTGTCGGCGGAGCCCTTTTCGCCGCCCACGGTCGAGAAGCGCACGAAGGTTTCGGTGGCCTTGCCGGCCTCGGCGAAGAGCTTGGCGGTCGTGTACTTCGAGATGTCGTGCGTGACCGTGAACGTACCGTAGGCGCCTGAACCCTTCGCGTGCACCACGCGCTCGGGAATGCGCTCGCGGTTGAAGTGCTGCAACTTCTCGATCAAGTGAAAGTCTTGCAGCAACAGCGGGCCGCGCGGGCCGGCGCTGAGCGAGTTCTGGTTGTCGGCCACGGCGATGCCGGAGGCAGTGGTCAGGTTCGAGGCTTGCGACATGAGTTTTCCTGGCTGGGGTTGAAAGGTTCGGGCTGACGCGCAGTCTACGAACGATCGATAGCTCGATCCAATACACGATTCCTATTCGATAGATTGAATCAATTTACCCAGGCCACGCCGGCGGCTGTCAGTCCAACAACAAAACCATGCCGGGATCGCCCTTGCGCATCGCCCTGCGGTACGCCTCGCGCTCGCTGATTCGCCGCAAGTACGCCCTGATGTGCGCGTACGGCGCCAGCTCGACCGGCATGAAGTAGCGCATGGTCGTCAACGAGAAGACCGCCATGATGTCGGCCGCGGTGAACTCGGTGCCGGCCAGAAAGGGCACCTCGGCCAGTCGCGCGTCGATCAGGTCCAACGCACGGTCCAGACGGCCGCGCGTGGCGAGCGCAACGGCGTTGTCGGCCGGCAGCTCGAGCCGGCGCAACATCATGTTGCGCCCCATGTTCGGCTGCAAGTTGCCGTTCGAGAAGTGGAGCCAGTAGAGGTACGCGGCGAAATCCGGGTGCGTCGGCCCCAATGCGAGGCGACCACCGCCGTGTTTGGCGATGATGTAGTCGATGATCGCGCCCGATTCGGCCAGCACCAGATCGCCCTCGGTGATCACCGGCGCCGCGCCCAGCGGGTGGAGTGCCTTGAGTTCGGGCGGCGAAAGCATGGTCACGGGGTCGCGCACGTAGTGCTCGAGCTCGTAAGGCACGCCGAGTTCTTCGCAGAGCCAGACGATGCGCTCCGACTGCGACTTGCCGAGGTGGTGGAGGGTGAGCATGAGGTCAGGTCCTGCGCGAAGCCGATGGAGCCCGCAGTTTCGCAGGTCGGCGTCGCGGCTGCTGCATTCACGACAGCCGCGTCACGCCCTCCAGCGGGCAGGCGTAGATCGTGTTGCGCAGCGCCGCGATCGCCTCGTAGCGCGTGAAGGTGCGGCGCCACGCCAGCACCACGCGACGCGTCGGCACCGGCTTGGTGAACGGCACGTAGGCGATGTGCGGCTGCTTGTCTTTGGGCACGCTGAGCTGCGGCACGACCGTGACGCCCATGCCCGACGCGACCATGTACT
Organism: Rhizobacter sp.; assembly: GCA_031394085.1. Taxonomy (GTDB): domain Bacteria; phylum Pseudomonadota; class Gammaproteobacteria; order Burkholderiales; family Burkholderiaceae_C; genus LMDS01. The sequence continues at coordinate 5,419 of JANMWQ010000697.1, forward strand.
TGATCGTCTCCAGCGACGAGCCCTCGAAGCTGTTGCGAATGCCCACGCCCTTGTCGCTGCCCGAATCGTTGCTGACGAAACGCGCGTACTCGGGGCAGACCTCGAGCACGTGATCGCGAAAGCAGTGGCCGGTGCCGAGCAGCAACATGGTCTCGCTCTTGAGCTCGTCGGTGCTGATGCTCTTGCGCTTGGCAAAGCGGTGCAGCTTGGGCACCGCGGCCAGGAAGGGCTCGTCGTAGAGCGGCGCCACCGCCAGGCCGGTGTCGGGAAAGGGCTCGGCCATGATCGCGCAGTCGAGCTCGCCGTTGCGCAGCATTTCGAGCAGCTTGGCGGTGAAGTTCTCCTGCAGCATCAGCGGCATCTGCGGCACGTGCTCGATCGCCTGGCGCACCAGGTCGGGCAGCAGGTA
>JANMWQ010000715.1:0-4662 GCA_031394085.1 Rhizobacter sp.
GGCGCGCAGCTTGTCGAGGTGCGGGTTGTTCTCGAAGCCGCTCTCGTCGACGTTGCCGACGAACATCGCCGGCTTCGCGGTGATCAGGCAGAACGGCTTGAGCAACACCAGCTCTTCCTTGCTGAACGCGACCGTGCGCACTGGCTTGCTGTCGTTGAGCGCGACCATGCACTTCTCGAGCACGGCGACGATCTTCTGCGCTTCTTTGTCGCCCGAGCGCGCGACCTTGTTGTGCCGATGCAGGCCCTTCTCGACCGTGCTCATGTCGGCCAGGCACAGCTCGGTCTGGATCACCTCGATGTCGTCGAGCGGGTCGATCTTGCCGGCCACGTGGATCACGTTGTCGTCATTGAAGCAGCGCACCACGTTGACGATCGCGTCGGTCTCGCGGATGTGCGCGAGAAACTGATTGCCCAGGCCTTCGCCCTTCGACGCCCCGGCCACCAGGCCCGCGATGTCGACGAACTCGACGATCGCCGGCACGATGCGCTCGGGCTCGACGATCGCGGCCAGGTCTTGCAGCCGCGCATCGGGCAACTCGACGATGCCCACGTTCGGCTCGATCGTGCAGAACGGGTAGTTCTCGGCCGCGATGCCGGCTTTGGTCAGGGCATTGAACAGGGTGGACTTGCCGACGTTGGGCAGGCCCACGATGCCGCATTTCAAACTCATGGAGGACTTTCAGGATGGCCCGGCGAACGCGGCGGGCAAGGGCGGATTTTAGGGCGACCGACCCACACTCGCCGATACTGTGGCCGAACTGTTTGTCGGAGTGACCCGCCATGCCCGCGCTTCAAACCCTGCTGCCGCACGAAAAAGACCTCGGCGGCGGCTTCAAGGTTCGCCGCCTGCTGCCTTCGGCCGCGCGCCAGGCCGTCGGCCCGTTCGTGTTCTTCGACCACTTCGGCCCGATCACCGCGCCGCCCGGCGACGACCACGACGTGCGCCCGCACCCGCACATCGGCCTCGCGACCGTGACCTACCTGTTCGAGGGCGCGATGATGCACCGCGACTCGACCGGCGTGGTGCAGCGCATCGAGCCCGGCGCCGTCAACCTGATGACGGCCGGGCGCGGCATCGTGCACTCGGAGCGCACGCCGAAGGACCTGCTCGCCGCCGAACGACGCAGCCACGGTCTGCAACTCTGGCTCGCGCTGCCGGCCGAGCATGAAGAGGCGTTGCCGCGCTTTCAGCACGTGCCGGGCGCGGAGATTCCGGCGCTCGACGTCGACGGCGTGCTGGTGCGCGTGCTGATCGGCAGCGCGTTCGGGCTCACGTCGCCGGTCGATGCGCTGTCGCCGACGCTCTACCTCGATCTGAACTTCGAGGTCGCCTCGGGCGCGTCGCTGCGGGTCCCGAACGCGGCCGATGAACGCGCGCTCTACAGCGTCGACCACGATGTCGAGCTCGACGGCGAGCTCGTGCCGGCGCGCACGATGGTCGTGCTCGAAGCCGGCAGCGAGCCGGTGCTGACGGCGCCGCGCGGCGGCCGCATCGTGCTCGTCGGCGGTGCGCCGCTCGGGCATCGCTTCATGGTCTGGAACTTCGTCTCGTCACGCAAGGAACGCATCGTGCAAGCACAAGACGACTGGGAGGCGCAGCGCTTCGAGCGCGTGCCGGGCGAGACCGAATTCATCCCGTTGCCGCCGCGGCGCCTGCCGCAGGCCGCCGAGCCGACGAGTGACGCGGCATGAGCGCGCCGGAGCACAGCGCAGAGACCGACTGGTGCGATGCGCGCGCCGCCGACGTGGTCGCTTGCATCGATCGCCTCGCACCCGAGCACGGCCGCATCGGCGAACGACCGGCCTGGTTCGCGATGCCGTATGCGAGCCTGTGGGCCGTCGAGAGCGCGCACCGCCCCGAGTGGATCGGCTGGTGGGTGATCGCCGGTGACCTGCCGACCGATGCGCTCGCCGCGCACGATCTCGCGACGCCGCGCGACGCGATGCGCGCTTTCGGCAAGCGCTGGGTGCTGCACGGCGAGCAGCTCGACCGCGGCGACGTGCCGCCGGCCTGGTCGCACCTGCCCGACGACGCGCTGCCCAAGCTCGCCGCGCAATTGAAAAAGCGCGGCGCCGCGCTGCAGGTCTGGGCCGATGACGCGACCGCGTGGCCGTCTGACGAAGGCAACGACTGAACGCGCCTGGCGACACGCCACAAACTTACGTTCGCGAGGAGCTCGACGCACGTTCGCTGCACTTCTCGATGTCGGCCATCCAGAGCCGCATGCACCTGCGCCGGCCCGATGCGCTCGAGCTCGAGTACACGCGCATGGTGATGGGCTGGCTGATGTTGCGGCCGGCGGCGCAGGCGCTCGCGATGATCGGCCTGGGCGGTGGTTCGATCGCGAAGTTTTGCCACCGGCACTTGCCGCGCACGTCGATGGTCGTGGTCGAGATCGACCCGCGCGTGCTCGCGCTGCGCGAGGCCTTTTGCGTGCCGCCCGACGATGCGCGCTTTCGCGTCGTCGAAGGCGACGGCGCGCAGTTCGTCGCCACCACCGACCAGCGTTTCGACGTGCTGATGGTCGACGCCTTCGATGCCGACGGCATGCCCGCCGCGTTCGGCACCCAGCGCTTCTACGACGACTGTTTCGATGCGCTCGCGGCCGACGGCCTGCTGGTCGCCAACCTGCACGCCGGCCATCCGCAGCACCTGCTCTATGTCGAGCGCATCGCGCGCAGCTTCGGCCAGCGCATCCTCCGGGCGTCCGACCTCGACGGCAGCAACAGCGTCGTGTTCGCCGCGAAGGGCGGCGCGGTTTCACGTGCCGTCGGCGGCGCGTTGCGCAAGCCTGCTGCGCTCGCCAATGAACCGTGGAAGCAACTGCGCGGCGCGTTCTCGCGCATCGCGAATGCGCTGCAGCACGATCATGCCAGCGCCCACACCGGCGATCAGGCGAACGTCATCGCGCCGTCGTCGAGCCGGCCGTAGCGCAGCGCGAACAGGTCGCGCAGGTAGTTCTGGTTCAGCTTCCAGGGGCCGCGCGAGCCTTGCTTCGGGAACCGGTGCAACTCGCGTTGCAGGTAGCCCGACGAGAAATCGACCCACGGCGCGGCCGTCATCGTCGGGTCAGTGTTGCGTGGCGTGCACTGGCGCCAACCGCGCGCGGCCATGTGGTTCAGCAGCCGGCAGACGTACTCGGAGATCAGGTCGGCCTTCAGCGTCCACGACGCGTTGGTGTAGCCGAACACGGCGGCGAAGTTCGGCACGCCGCTGTACATCAGGCCTTTGTAGTTCAACGTGTTCGGCCAGTCGACCGGCACGCCGTCGACGCTGACCTGCAAGCCGCCCGCCAGCTCGAGCGCGAGGCCGGTCGCGGTGACGACGATGTCGGCATCGAGCTGCTTGCCCGACGCGAGCGCGATGCCGGTCTCGGTGAAGCGCTCGATCGTGTCGGTGACGACCGAAGCGCGCCCGGTCCGGATCGCTTTGAAAAAGTCGCCGTCGGGCACGAGGCACAGCCGCTGTTCCCACGGGTTGTAGCGCGGTGTGAAGTGCGTCGCCAGATCGGCATCCGGGCCGAGCCAGCGCCGCACGCCGCCGAGCAGGATCCGCTTCGCGAGCGCCGGCCGGCTGCGGCACAGCTTGTAGATGAACATGCCGAGCGAGACCTGCTTCCAGCGCGTCAGCCCGTAGGCGAGCCGGGCTGGCAGCACGCGGCGCAGGGCGGTCGCGATCGCGTCCTGCGACGGCAGCCCGATCATGTAGGTTGGCGAGCGCTGCAGCATCGTCACGTGCGCGGCCGTCTGTGCGAGCGCGGGCACGAGCGTGACGGCGGTCGCGCCGCTGCCGATCACGACGACGCGCCGGCCCGCATGCGCCAGGTTGTCCGGCCAGTGCTGCGGGTGAACCACGCGACCCTTGAATTGCGCAAGGCCGGCGAAGTCGGGCGTGTGGCCCGCGTCATAGCGGTAGTAGCCGCCGCAGGTGAACAGGAAGTTGCAAGTGAACTGCACCGGCTCGTTCGATTCGCCGACTTCGACATCGATCGTCCACAGCGAATCTTGCGTCGACCATGCCGCGCGTTTCACGCGGTGGTCGAAGCGAATTTGTCTGTCGATGCCGTGCTCGCGCGCCGTGTCTTGCAGGTAGGCCAGGATCGACGGCCCATCGGCGATCGACTTCGCGCCCCGCCATGGGCGGAAGCGGTAGCCGAGCGTGTACATGTCGGAGTCCGAGCGCACGCCGGGGTAGCGAAACAGATCCCAGGTGCCGCCGAGCCGCGCGCGTCCTTCGAGCACGGCGAACGTGCGTTGCGGGCAGCGCTGCTGCAGGTGTACGCCCGCGCCGATGCCGGAGAGGCCGGCACCGACGATCAGCACATCGAGGTGTTCCATCGCGGCGATGCTACGGCGGTGCGGGCGCCGCCACAATCCCGCCCATGACGCGCGCGACGACTGCCTCCGACACCGGCCTCTTCACCGCCGACGACGGCGCGGCGCGATGTCGTTGGTGCCAGGCGAGCGCCACTTACCAGCGCTATCACGACCTCGAATGGGGCCGGCCTGTCACCGACGACCGGCGCCTGTTCGAGAAGCTCTGCCTCGAAGGTTTTCAGGCCGGCCTCTCGTGGCTGACGATCCTGAACAAGCGTGAGGCGTTTCGCGCCGGCTTCGCGAACTTCGAGGCCGAGCACGTCGCGCGCTTTCAGCAGGCCGA
>JANMWQ010000753.1:0-2589 GCA_031394085.1 Rhizobacter sp.
CCACGTCGTAGTCGGTGCGGCGCAGCGTGCCGAGGCGAATAGCGGCCTGGGTTTCGGCATTGACCTGTGCCCGCGTGACCGGCGCTTCGTCGGCCATCGCGAACGTGCTGATCAGAGAAACGGCGAGGGTCGCGGCGTAGAGAAACTTGCTGTTCATGGTGTGGCTTTCGATTCAAAGTGGCTTGACGTTCCGGGCAGGGCGGCGATCGTTGTCTGGTGCCGTCTTGTCCAACCTCGGTGAGGCCTTCCTCATCGATGAAGTGAACTGTAGGCATTGCCGAAGCATCAATAAACAGCGTATGGTTCAATTGCGCATTGCGTAAATAGAAACAAAGCTGGGGGTTGAAAAATGGACCGACTGCATTCGATGCGGGTGTTTTCGCGCGTGATCGACGAGGGCAGCTTCGCTCGCGCCGCACGTGGCCTGAATCTCTCGCCCGCCGTCGTGACGCGCCTGGTGGCCGACCTCGAAGAGCACCTGGGTTCGCGGCTGATCAACCGCACGACGCGGCGCCTGGCGCTGACCGACATCGGCGAGCTCTACCTCGAGCGCGTGCGTCACATCCTGACCGAGGTCGAAGAGGCCGAGGCGCTCGCGACCGCCTCGACCGCAGAGCCGCGCGGGCACCTGCGCGTGCTGTGCCCGCCGGCTTTCGCGGTGCACCAGATCGCTAAACACTTGCCGAAGTTTCGGGCGCTGTACCCGCGCGTCTCGATCGAGCTCTCGGTGCCCGGGCCGGTCGAGACGGTCGACGAGAACTTCGATGTCAGCATCCTGACCGAAGGCCAGCGCCCGCTCGACGGCAACTTCATCGCGCGGCGGCTGGCGCGCTCCGAAGTCGTGCTGTGCGCGTCGCCCGACTACCTCGACAAGCGCGGCCGCCCGCAGCACCCGAAAGACATGGACGGCCACGAAACGATGGTGCCGCCATCGCTGCGCGAGCTGACCTTCCACACCGGTGCGCGCGGCGACGACGAAACACCGGGTGAATCGGTCACGTTGATGCCCAAGCGCTCGGGGCTCAGCACGATCCACACCGACACGATGTACGCCGCGGCGCTCGCGGGCCTCGGCATCACGGGCCTGCCTTCGTTCGTCGCCGAGGACGCGCTGCTCGAGAACGCGCTCGAGCGCGTGCTGCCGCAATGGCACCTGTTCACGACCACGCTTTACGCCGGCATGCCCACCCGCAAGCACGTGCCTGCGCGCACGCGGGTGTTCGTCGACTTTCTCGTCAAGACCTTCGGCGGCGAAGACCGCGACCCCTGGTTGCTGGCCGCCGGTTGCGAGACGCAGCCGCGCCCGAAACGCGGTGCGCCGGTGCAGACGTCGCTGGCCTTGTCCGACTGAGCCGTCTCAATCACCAGTTTCAATAGAAGCCTTCGACCCGCGTCGCCCCCATCAGCGGTTCCAGCAAGCGCGAGAGCGGCCGCAGCACGTTGTAACGGTCCGCGACCTTGTGCGCGTAGTTGAAGAAGCGCGGCAGGTCTTCGCTGTACTTCGGCTTGCCGTCGCGGTGCTTCAGGCGGCAGAAGATGCCGAGCACTTTCAGGTGCCGCTGCAGGCCCATCCACTCGACCTGGCGCCAGAACTCGCCGAAGTCGTCGGGCAGTTCGAGGCCGGCTTTGCGCGCGGCCTCCCAGTAGCGCACCGCGAGGTCGATCTCGAACGCTTCGTCCCACGAGATGAAGGCGTCGCGCAGCAAGCTCGCAAGGTCGTAGCTCGCGGGTCCCCGCACCGCGTCTTGAAAGTCGAGGATGCCGGGGTTGTGTTCGGCCGTCACCATCAGGTTGCGCGGCATGTAGTCGCGGTGCACCGCAACCGTAGGCTGCGCGAGCGCGCTGGCGACGAGCGCATCACAGGCGTCTCCCCAGGTCTGCTGCTCTTCAGTCGACCAGGTGACGCCGCACTCGCGCGCCACGCACCAGTCGGGAAACAGCTGCAGCTCGCGGCGCAGCAGCGCGTCGTCGTACGGCGGCAGCGCGCGCGCGTCGCCGCGGGTCTGCCACTGGATCAACGCGCGCGTCGCGTCGCGCATCAGCGTGTCGCAGCGCGTCATGTCGCCGCACGCGCCGGCTTCGTTCAGCGCGTCCAGGTAGAGCTCGGCGCCGAGATCGGTGAGCAGCAAAAAGCCGTTCGGCACGTCTTGTGCAAGCACGGCCGGTGCGTTCAGCCCGGCCGCGTCGAGCAGCGCGGCGACCTGGGTGAACGGGCGCACGTCTTCGAGCGGCGGCGGGGCGTCCATCACGATGAAGCTGCGGCGCTTGCCGGCAGGCTCGCCGTCGATGCGAAAGTAGCGACGAAAACTCGCGTCGCTCGACGCGGCGCGCAGGCTGTCGATGTTCAGCGCGTGGGCGGGCGCAACTTTTGCGAGCCACGCGTCGAAGGCTTCATGGCGCGCCGGGTCGGGCCAGGCGACGGTCGGCAATGAAGCCGCAGGGGGAATGGGAGTGGTCAAACGGGTTTGCTCGATCGGTGCTGATGTCGGGGCCTCGTGGATAATCGATTCTACAAACCACACTGCCCCGGGCAGGCCGGTCGGTGGCCCAGCGTCGCCGCGCGGCATGCAACGGCCGGCGCTCCGGATT
>JANMWQ010000759.1:0-6700 GCA_031394085.1 Rhizobacter sp.
GCGTTCTACAGCAGCCCCGTCCAGCGCGAAGACCGCTCGCTGATGAACGTGCCGTTCAAACTGAAAGACGAGTCGCTCGATGCGGCCTTCCTCAAAGGTGCCGAAGCCCGCCACATGCTGCAGCTCAAGGGCCACCGCGCCGTCGGCGGCATGCGCGCATCGATCTACAACGCGATGCCGATCGAGGGCGTGCAGGCGCTCGTGGCCTACATGCGTGAGTTCGAGGCCTCGCATGGCTGAGCCGCGCGGTGGCAGCGCGCGCTTCGAGGTGCTGGTGCTGAACCAGATCTCGGCGGGCGGCCTGAAGCGCCTGCCGGCCGAGCGTTATCACGTCGGCCAGAACGTGACGGCGCCCGATGCGGTGCTGGTGCGCTCGGCCGACATGCACGCGCTCACGATCGCGCCCAGCGTCGTCGCGATCGCGCGCGCCGGCGCCGGCACCAACAACATCCCCGTCAAGGCGATGAGCGAGCGCGGCGTGCCGGTCTTCAACGCGCCCGGCGCGAACGCCAACGCGGTGAAGGAACTCGTGCTCGCCGCGATGCTGATGACCGCACGCAACCTCGCGCCGGCGCTGCGCTTCGTCGCCGGGCTCGACGCGGGCTCGAAGCAGATGGAAAAAACGGTCGAAGACGGCAAGAAGGCGTTCGCCGGCTTCGAACTCGCCGGCCACACGCTGGGCATCGTCGGCCTCGGCAAGGTCGGCTGCCTGGTCGCCGATGCGGCGATCAAGCTCGGCATGGAGGTCTACGGGTTCGATCCGCACATCACGGTCGACGCCGCCTGGAGCCTGCCTGCTCAAGTGAAGAAGGCCGCGAGCGTGGCCGACGTGTTGAAGAACGCCGACTTCGTGACCCTGCATGTGCCACTGATCGACGCCACACGCGACCTCGTCGGCGCCGACAACCTCGGGCTGATGCGCGCCGGCGCGGTGCTGCTGAACTTCTCGCGCGAAGGCGTGGTGAACGAATCGGCCGTGATCGCCGCGCTCGATGCGAACCAGCTGGCCTGGTACGCGTGCGACTTTCCGAGCGCCGCCGCCAACACCCACCCGCGCGTGCTCGCGCTGCCGCACCTCGGCGCCTCCACCGCCGAGGCCGAAGAAAACTGCGCGGTCATGGTGGTCGACCAGCTGCGCGACTACCTCGAACACGGCAACGTGATCAACGCCGTCAACTTTCCGCAGGTCAGCATGGCGCGCGAATCGGCCCACCGGGTTTCGATCGCGAACGCCAACGTGCCCAACATGCTCGGCCAAATTTCCACCGCGATGGCAACGGCCGGGCTGAACATCCACAACATGGTCAACAAGTCGCGCGGCGACATGGCCTACACGCTGGTCGATGTCGACAGCCCGGTCGCGCCGCACGTGCTCGACGCGATCCGTGCGATCGACGGCGTGCTGTCGGTGCGCGATTTACCGCACCCCGGGTGATCACGGCGCGGCGGCGTTGACGCATCGCCTCACCACGGAGCCCCTGCGCGAGCCCTTTTCTGGCGACAATATGCCCGACTGTGTTTTGCCGATACCGGCAATCAAAACGCACGAGGTAATCGGGTGGCGAACAACATCGAGGTGAACGCGACCTTGGGCGTGCCCGGCCATCGGCGCCGTGCCGTCTGGATCGTCACAGCCGCCTGGAGCGCGGCGATCATCGCGATCGCCTTGTGGTGGATGCTCGATCGCCTGGAGAGCCACCGCGAACACACGGTCGCCACCGCCTCGATTCGCATCGGCGGCGTGAAAGACACGCTGGCGATCAACCTGCGGCAACTCGCCGCGCTGCCCCTCGATTTGTCGCACCGTACCGGCGTGTCCGATTTCGTCGCGGGGCGCGAGGCCCGCGACCCCGCCGCACAGGAGGCAGAGATCCAGCAGACCCTCGACCGCATGGGCGCCGACTTCGGCCTGCCGGTGGTCACGCTGATCGACCGTGCCGGTTACCTGGTGGCCAGCAGCAACAGCGGCGTGCGTGGCCTGATCGGCAACAGCAGCGCCAACCTGGCGTCGCGCGAATATTTCAGCGCGGCGCTCGCGAACGGCCGGTCGGTGCAGTTCCTGCTCGGGCTGGCGAGCCGGGCGCCGGGGCTGTATTTCGCGAACCGCATCACGCGCAACGGCGTGGCCGTGGGCGTCGCAGTCATCAAGCAAGACACCGATACCCTGAACCGGTTGATCAGCGGTGCCGATGGCGCGCGCGTGTTCGTCACCGACAGCAACGGCGTGGTGGTGCTCGCAAACCGCGACGACATGCTGATGCGGCGCATGCCCGGCCTGCCGCCGCTGGCCGAAGACCTGGCGCGCGCGACCTACCAACGCATCCCCGAGACGCTGGTCTGGGAGCAGTCGCGCCAGGTCGACAACGCGCGCAGCCTGCTTGTCACGACATTCGGCGGGGCGCGCCATGCCACGCTCTCGTCTCCGCTCGGCGACGCGCCGCTTCAGGTCTGGGTGCTGGAGCCGCTCGACCAGGAAGCGCAGATCGCGCGCAACGCCTGGGCCGGTGGCGGCGCGCTCTGGCTGCTCGGCTGCCTGCTGATCTGGCTCAGCTGGCGCCGCGTGCAATCGCTCGATGCCGCGCTGCAGGCCCGCCGCGACACCTATGAGCTGACGCAGGCCTTGCCGCTCACGGTATTCCGCTACACCCAGCCGGCAAAGGGCGCAGCGCGCTTTGCGTTCATCGGCCGCGGCGTCGAGGCGCTGTTCGGCGTCTCGGCTGGCGCCTTCGAGCGCGATCCGGGCCTGCCCTGGCGCATCGCCGGCAGCGGCGACCGGCCGCCGACCCGGCCGCAGGAGTTTCGTGTCGAGAACGCACCGGGCGCCACCCACGACCAGGGCGCAGCCTGGATCCTGGCCGACAGCACGCCCAAGCTCGAGGCCGACGGCAGCACCACGTACAACGGTTACTGGCTCGACATCACGGTGCGCCGCGAAACACAAGTGCGTTTCGCCGCCGTGTTCGAGCATGCGGCCGCGAGTTACCTGTTCTTCGACCCACAGCGCGGCATCACGCACTGCAACCCGGCGACGCTGAAGATGTTCGGCACCAATGATCCGCACGTGCTGCTCGGGCGCATCCTGTGGTTTCCCGGCCTCTCGCCCGAGCTGCAGGGCAACGGCAAGCCGAGCCGCGAGCAGGCGGTCGAAGACCTGCAGCGGCACACCCGCACCGGCGAGCGCGTGCGCAACTTCGAGTGGCGCTTCAGGCGCGTCGACGGGCGCGACTTCGACGCCGAGGTCAATGTGATCGCGCTCGAATGGGCCGGCACGCCCGAGTTCTGCGCGGTGATCCAGGACATCACCGAGCGCAAGCAACTGCAGGCCGCGACCGAGCGCGCGCGTGCCGCGGCCGAGGCGGCGAGCCAGACCAAATCGAGCTTCCTGGCCAACATGTCGCACGAGCTGCGCACGCCGATGAACGCGATCATCGGCATGACCCACCTCGCGCTCGAAGACGGCCTGCCCGACAAGCAGCGCGACTACGTCGAGAAAGCCCACAGCTCGGCGCGCAACCTGCTGCAGATCCTCAACGACATCCTCGATGTCTCGAAGATCGAGGCCGGCCAGATGGCGCTCGAGCGCATCGATTTCGAGCTCGAATCGGTGGTCAGCGAAATGGCCGACGTGCTCGGGCTCAAGGCCGACGAGAAGGGCCTGGAGCTGCTGTTCAGCGCCGCGCCCGACCTGCCGCGCCGCCTGATCGGCGACCCGACCCGGCTGCGCCAGGTGCTCGTCAACCTCGGCAGCAACGCGATCAAGTTCACCGAGAAAGGCGAGGTCACGGTCGGCATGGAAGTGACCGAGCTGCAGACCGATTCGGTCGAGCTGCACGGTTGGGTGCGCGACACCGGCGTCGGCCTGAGCGCCGAAGAAATCTCGCGCCTGTTCCAGCCCTTCGTGCAGGCCGACAGCTCGACCACGCGCCGCTACGGCGGCACCGGCCTGGGCCTGGTCATCAGCCGCCAGCTGGTCGAGCGCATGGGTGGCAAGCTGTGGGTGGAAAGCACCCCAAGGCCGGCTTTGCCGGCCGTCCCCCGCGGGGAGTCGAGCAGCCCGGCAGATCCGGATCTACTCGAGAACGTGCCGGGCGCCGGCTCGACCTTCCACTTCACCGCCCGCTTCGGCCGCAGCGCGCCGCGTGCACCGGCCCGCGCCTGGATGGCCAACGAGTTGCGCGGCCGGCGCGCGCTGCTGGTCGACGACAACGCCGCCGCGCTCGACGTGCTCGGCGGCATGCTCGAGGCGCTCGGCGTGAGCGTCGATCGCGCCGACAGCGGCGCGAAGGCGCTGACGATGATCGATGCCGACCCCACCGCCTACACCTGGTTCCTGATCGACTGGAAGATGCCCGGCATGGACGGCATCGAGTGCGCGCGCCGCATCTTCGAGAAGCACCCACTGCTGCGGCCCTGCGTTTTGCTCGTGACCGCGTTCGCGCGCGACGATGCGCTGCGCGCCGGCGCCGGCCTGCCGCTGGCGGGTGTGCTGCACAAGCCGGTCACGCCGTCGAGCCTGCACGATTGTCTGGTGCAGGCGCGCCGGATCGAGCCGATCGCGCCGATCGCGGCGCGCCGCGCGATCGACAACGGCCCGCTCTCGCAAGCCGTGCGCCAGCGCCTCGCCGGCGCGCGCGTGCTGCTGGCAGAAGACCACCCGCTGAACCAGGAGCTCGCCTGCGAGTTGCTGCGCCGCGCCGGCATGGAGGTGGTCGTCGCCAAGGACGGTCGCGAGGCGCTCGAGAAGCTCGCGAACGAAGGCCCGTTCGACGGCGTGCTGATGGACTGCCAGATGCCGGTGATGGACGGCTACGACGCGACCCGCGAGCTGCGCAGGAACAAAGAGTGGCAGCGCCTGCCGGTGATCGCGATGACCGCGAGCGCGCTCGCCGAAGACCGCGAACGCGCCCTCGCCAGCGGCATGAACGCGCACATCACCAAGCCGATCCACATCGAGTCGATGCTGCGCACGATGGCCGAGTGGATCACCGGGCCCGGCGCGCTGCCGCTCAGCGACCTGCCAGACCCACCGGCCGCGGCCCTCGCTGCCGATGGCACCGCCGCGATCGATACCGTCGCCGGCCTGGCGTTTTGCATGGGCAACCAAGATCTTTACCGACGTTTGCTCGACGGCTTTCGTCACGGTGAAGCCGGCTTCATCGCCGACGTGGTCGCTGCATCGGCCGAGCAACGTTGGGGCGATGCGATGCGGCGCTCGCACGACATGAAGGGCCTGGCCGGCACGATCGGCGCGCACGCGCTGCTGGGCTCCACGCAAGCGCTGCACGCCGCGCTGGGCGCGCATCGGGCGGCGCCACAGGAAATCGAGCGCGTGCGCGTCGAACTCGAACGTGTGCTGAGCGAAATCGAGCAGATCGCAGCAAGCGGTTGACCCACTGGGCGCCGTACCGGCGTCATCGTCTGCTGACACAATGGGTTTTCCCCGATCCCGCTTGTCTGACGAGGTGCACGCATGTCCAGAATCACACGCTCCAAAGCTACGCCCGCCCACGCGTTCGCGAAGACGCGCAAGAGCTTCAAGACCGCCGCCGGCAAAGAGGGCCAGTTCTATTCGCTGCCGGCGCTCGCGAAACAGTTTCCGAACGTGAAGCGGTTGCCGGTGTCGATCCGCATCGTGCTCGAGTCGGTGCTGCGCAATTGCGATGGCCAGAAGGTGACCCAAGAGCACGTTGCCGAGCTCGCGAACTGGCAGCCAAAAGCCCAGCGCACGAACGAGATCCCGTTCGTCGTCGCGCGCGTCGTGCTGCAAGATTTCACTGGCGTGCCGCTGCTCGCCGATCTGGCAGCGATGCGCAACGTGGCCGCGGCGATGGGCAAGAACCCGAAGACGATCGAGCCGCTGGTGCCGGTCGATCTGGTGGTCGACCACTCGATCATGATCGACCACTACGGCAAGCAAAAGGGTGGACAGAGCGCGCTCGACCTCAACATGAAGCTCGAGTTCAAGCGCAACGAAGAGCGCTACCAGTTCATGAAGTGGGGCATGCAGGCTTTCGACACCTTCGGCGTCGTGCCGCCCGGTTTCGGCATCGTGCACCAGGTGAACCTGGAGTACCTCGCACGCGGCGTTCACAAGGCCAGAGACAAGGCCACGAAAGAGACCGTCTACTACCCCGATTCGCTGGTCGGCACCGACAGCCACACGACCATGATCAACGGCATCGGCGTGGTCGGCTGGGGCGTCGGCGGCATCGAGGCCGAGGCCGGCATGCTGGGCCAGCCGGTCTACTTCCTGACGCCCGACGTGGTCGGGTTCGAATTCACCGGCCGGCTGCGCGAAGGCGTGACCGCCACCGACCTGGTGCTGACCGTGACCGAGATCTTGCGGCGCGAGAAAGTCGTCGGCAAGTTCGTCGAATTCTTCGGCGCCGGCACGAGCACGCTGCCCCTGCCCGACCGCGCCACGATCGGCAACATGGCGCCCGAATACGGCGCGACGATGGGCTTCTTCCCGGTCGACGAAAAGACCATCGAGTACTTCAGGGGCACCGGTCGCAGCAAGACCGAGATCGAAGCCTTCGAGGCCTATTTCAAGGCGCAGGGCATGTTCGGAGTGCCGCTGGCCGGCGAGATCGACTACAGCAGCGTGGTCAAGCTCGACCTGGGGTCGGTGGTGCCTTCGCTGGCGGGCCCGAAGCGCCCGCAGGATCGCATCGAAATCACTCATCTGGCTTCGAAGTTC
>JANMWQ010000796.1:0-3006 GCA_031394085.1 Rhizobacter sp.
GGCGCATCCTCGGCGCCGATCATCCGATCGGTGAGACGGGTCAACTGCGCCGCGGGTACATCGGGTTCGGCGCGACGTAGGCGGTGACCTTGCGGCCGAGCAGGCCGGCGGGCGCGATCAGCCCGAGGTCGAAGCTGCTGCGTGTGCCGTTGAAGTTCCAGACGAAGCTTTTGCCGCCCGCATCGAAACGAATCACTTCGCCGCCGGTGACGTTGACGTAGCTGGTGCCGGGCTTGATCGCGATCGTGCGCGTGACCATGGCGAGCGTGGCGGCGCTGCCGAGCAGATCGGTGCCCGGGTCGCGCGACGCGAGCACTTCGGGAAACGACGTGGGTGCCGGTGCCGGCGCGGCGTCAGGCGATGGCGCCGGGGCGGGCCGCGCGATTACCGTGGGCATCGGCATCGGCATCAGCGCAGGCCGCGACGCCATCACGGCCGGCTTTGGCGCGGGCACCGGCTTCGCGATCGCGGGCCGGTCGATTGCGCGCGGTGGCGCTGACGCTGATTGAGCCGCAGCCACAGCCACAGTCGCCAATGCCGTCGAGGCCACCGCGGCAGGCGCGGCCACTACGGCGACGGGTGCAGCTGCGGAGGCGGCTGGCGCCGCAACCGTCGGCATCGGTCTGGCCGCAGGCGGCGCTGCCGCAGCGAGCTGCCCCGGCTTGAAGGCCGGATCATCGGGCACGGGTGGCCGCGTCTGCGCGAGCCGGTCCCACGCGACATAGCCGATGCCGCCGAGCGCGAGCGCCGCCAGCGGTGCGGTCAGCCACGGCGCACGGCGGCGGGCCGGCTTTGGAGCGGGCCCAGGCGCGGGCGCGGGCGCGGGCGGGGGCGTGGCTGCGGCGACGGCCGCGTGTTCGGGTGTCGCCCCGTCCACATGCAGCAGCAGCGCATCGATCAGCAACTGCACATCGGAGCCCCAGCGCGCGTGCGACAGCTCGACGCCGTTGCGGAACGCGAGCTCCTTCAGGTCGTCGGGCAGCTGCTCGGCCCGCGGCATGGTCGCTTCGTGCACGAGCACCGGAATCACCGGGATGTCGCGCTTGAGCGCGCTCGCGGTCTCCAACCGCACGAAATCGGAGGGGTCGTCGAGGCGGCGCTGGCCTTGCGGGTCGGCCACCGTGAGCCAGTTCTTGCCGATCACCGCGAGCAGCACGCCGCAGGAGGCGACCTGTTGCTCGATCGCGCGCCTGAAATCGCGGCCCGGCTCGATGCCGGCCACGTCCATGAACACGGCGGTCTTGCCGAAGCGATCGCACAGGTCCTCGAACAAGCGGCCTGCATGACCCTCGGTGTCGTCGCGGCGGTAGCTGATGAAGATCGCACGCATGCGCCATTGTGCGGACTTGCGGGCCGCGTGCGACCCCCTATCAAGCAGGTTCGATCCCCATCGCTGCGAGCCCGGCGCGGTGTTTCGACGGTCGCGGCCGCGCGCGCCGATCGACCGCAGAATGCAAGCTCACCAATCTCACCACTGGAGCGAACCATGCCCTACATGCTGATGATCCTGGAGCCGTGCGGCCAGCGCGCCGAGCGCGGCGTGGAGGCGGGCAAACAGGTCTATGCGCAGATGCTGGGCTTTGCCGAATCACTGAAGCAGCGCGGCGTGCTGCAGGCGGTCGAGTCGCTCACGACCGATGCGAAGGCGACGCGGGTGCAGGTGCGAGGCGGCCGCAGCAGCCTGGTCGACGGGCCGTTCGCCGAGGCGAAGGAGATGATCGGCGGCTTCTTTCTGCTGAGCTGCAAGACGCGCGAGGAGGCGGTCGCGATCGCGGCCGAATGCCCGGCCGCGGCGTGGTGCACGGTCGAAGTGCGCGAGGTCGGACCGTGTTGGGCCTGATGCGGCGCGGTGCAGCGCGGCGCGGCGCGACCTGTAATTGTCCGGCGGCGCCGGTCGATTTGACCGCGGCTCGCGCGTCGTGCCTGTATCCAACCCACTCCGGAGCCACCCCATGCGATTCATGATCATCGTCAAGGCCAACGCCGACAGCGAGGCCGGCATCTTTCCCGAAGACGACACGCTGATGGCCGAGATGACCGCCTTTCACGAAGAACTGCAAAAGGCCGGCGTGCTGCTCGACGGCAACGGCCTGAAGCCGAGCGCGCAAGGCTGGCGCATTCACTACGGCACCGACGGCAAGCGCCGGGTGGTCGACGGCCCGTTCGCCGAAACCAAGGAACTGATCGCCGGCTACACGCTGATCCAGGTGCGATCGATCGAGGAGGCGATGGAGTGGGCGCGGCGCTTCCCGGCGCCGATGGGCGCGGGCATCGAGGCGACGATCGAAGTGCGGCCGCTCTACGAGATCGACGACTTTCCGCAGACCGAATCGATCGAACGCCTGCGTGCGCTCGACCACATCAGCAAGTGAACCCGCCCGAGTGACCACGCCCAGCGCCACGCACCGTGAGACCCAACGTGCCGTGGAGGCCGTCTGGCGGATCGAATCGGCCAAGGTCATCGCGCACGTGGCGCGGCTGGTGCGCGATGTCGGCGTGGCCGAAGAGCTGGCGCAGGACGCGCTGGTCTCGGCCCTCGAACACTGGCCGATCGATGGCCTGCCCGACAACCCCGGCGCCTGGCTGATGACGACCGCCAAGCACCGTGCGCTCGACCGCCTGCGCGCCGATGCGCTGCACGCGCGCAAGCACGAAGAACTTGGCGCCGACCTCGATGCGATGCAGGCCCACGTCACGCCCGATTTCGTCGACGCGCTCGACGCCGCGCGCCAAGACGACATCGGCGACGACCTGCTGCGGCTCGTCTTCACCGCCTGCCACCCGGTGCTGTCGACCGACGCGCGCGTCGCGCTCACCTTGCGCCTGCTCGGCGGCCTCACCACCGACGAGATCGCGCGCGCGTACCTGGTGCCCGAGCCGACGATCGCGCAGCGCATCGTGCGCGCCAAGCGCACCCTGTCCGAGGCGAAGGTGCCGTTCGAGGTGCCACGCGCCGCGGCACTGCCGGAGCGGCTCGCGTCGGTGCTCGAGGTGATCTACCTCGTC
>JANMWQ010000829.1:0-5134 GCA_031394085.1 Rhizobacter sp.
TTCGTCACCGCCGCGCAACTGGCCGGTGATCTGCTGCGTTTCTCGCCGGCCGCGAACGCCAATGGCAACACCTACGCGACGCTGTCGTTCCAGGTGCGCGACAACGGCGGCACCTTGAACGGCGGCATCGACACCGACGCCTCGCCGAACACCCTGACCTTCAACGTCACTCCCGTGAACGATGCGCCGGTGGCAGTGCGAGATACCGCTGCGGCCACCGAAGACGTGGTCCTCACCGTCGGCCCGGCGGCCGGTGTGCTCGCCAACGACACCGATGTCGACGTGGGTGACAGCAAAACAGTCTCGGCAGTCTCGTTCGGCGGTATCGCGGGCACCGTGGGCACCGCGCTCGCCGGCACCTACGGCACGCTCACGCTCAACGGCGACGGCGGCTACACCTATGTGGCCAACCGCGCTGCCGCAGAGGCGCTCGGCGTCGGTGTGGCAGCGACCGAGCAGTTCAGCTACACCGTCAAAGACGCCGCCGGCCTCACGTCGACGACGACGCTGACCTTCACCATCACCGGCGCCAACGACGCACCGACGGCCGGGAACGACTCGGCCAGCCTGCTGGCGGGTTCGTCGCTGGCCCAGACGACCGCGAACGGTGTGATCTTGTCCGGCAGCAACCCGGCCGGCGTCGACCGGGACGTCGACCTCGGCGACACGCTGACTGTCGTGAACGCCGTCGCGGGCACCGGCACGCCGGCGACCGCGGTCACCGCGGCGGGCACGATCTTCGTCGGCACCTACGGCGACCTCGTGCTCAAGAGCGACGGCAGCTACAGCTACGCCGCGACCCGCGCCGATGCGGTCGCCACCGGCACGACCGTGGTCGATACCTTCACGTACCAGGTCTCCGACGGCCACGGTGGCACGTCGACCGCTACGCTCAGCATGAACGTCGGCGGCCAAGCCGACACCCTCGCCGCCGGCGCGCCGACAACCGCCGCGCTCACCGCCACGCTCGGGCTCTCGGGCGCGTACTACGGCTACAACGACTTCAACCCGACCGACGGCAGCCGCCGCCACGGCGACGACGGCACGGTCGGCAACCTCGACCGCGCAGCCGACTTCACCACCCTGGTCAACGCGCGCAACGTGACGGCCGGCGGCAGCGGCACGATCCTCGGCACGACCACGGCCGAAGCGACCAACGCCGCCGACGCCAGCTTTCTCGCGCGCACCATCGACTACGGCGGTTCGCCCACGGTCTTGCAGTCGCTCGGCACCAACGTCAACCTCGCGGCCGGCGGTTCGATCGCGACGCTGAACGACACCAACAGCCAGCTCTACCGTTTCCTGAACCGAACGGCCGGCAGCGATGCCTCGACGCTGGTGATCCGCACCGGCACCGCCGACAACGACAACCTGGGCACCGGGCCGACCAGCGGCTTGGGCAAAACCAGCGACGCCGGCATGCGCATCGCCGGTGAGGTCTACATGGCGGCCGGCACCTACGACATTCGCGTCACCGCCGACGACGGCTATCGGTTCAAGCTCGATGGCCACGAGGTCGCGACCTTCGACGGCATCCAGGGGCCAACGACGCGTGTCTACACCGGCGTCGACATCGTCGGCGGCATGACACCGCTCGAACTGCTCTACTGGGAGCAGGGCGGCAACGCGGTGCTGAAGATCGAATACAAGCTCTCGACCGACGCCGCCTACAGTCTCTTCGGCGGCAACTCGCTGGCGACCTTCACCGAGGCGAGCACGCCGGTGCTGGCCGAGAACCAGCAACTCGTGGCCGGCAGCACGCCGGGCACCTGGCTCGTCGAGTCCGGCTCGGTGCTCGACGGCGGCATCGGCAACGACACGCTCAACGGCAACAGCGGTCGTGACAAGCTGATCGGCGGCGTCGGCAACGACACCCTGAACGGCGGTGCGGGCGACGATGTGCTGATCGGCGGCAAGGGCAACGACATCCTGACCGGCGGCGTCGGTCACGACGTATTCCGCTGGCAGCTCGGCGACGGCGTGCCCGGCAACCCGGCGCGCGACACCATCACCGATTTCAACAACGTGAAGTTCTCGGGCGACGTGCTCGACCTGCGCGATTTGCTGGTCGGCGAAGACCACCTGTTCAACGTCGTCAGCGGCGCCGGTGCCACCAACGCCACCAACGCCCTGGCCACCGTGGCCGATGCCGGCAACCTCGGCAACTACCTGCACTTCACGACCGCTGCCGGCACGACGACGATCGAGATCAGCTCGACCGGCGGCTTCTCGGCCGGCTTCAATACCGCCGCGGTCGACCAGGTGATCACGGTGACCGGCGTCAACCTGGTCGGCTCGTTCAACAGCGACGCCGCGGTGATCGCCGACCTGTTCCAGCGCGGCAAGCTGGTCACCGACGGGCACTGACCGACCGCTGGGCTCGCGCCCGGCCGTCGGGTTTTTAAGCGATCAGGCGCCGCTCGCCTCCGGCGGCGACGCCACCCACGGCCCGGTGAGGCCGTCGGCGCCGAGCGCGAGCAGCACGCGCGCGTCGGCGGCGTCGGCAACCCCCTCGACGATCACCTGCAGCGACAGGCTGTGCAGCATCGTCACCAAGCCCTTGACGAAGTCGGCGCGGCGCTCGTCGAGCGCGACGCCGTGGCCGACCGAGGCGTCGAGCTTGACGTAGTCGAGCCCGGCCTCGAACAAGCGCTCGACACGGCTCAACCGCTCGCCCGAATGTTCGAGCCCGAAGCGCGCACCGCACGGGCGCACCTGGCGCGCCAGCTCGCGCACCAGGTCGAAATGATCGGCCGCGGCCGACTCGTGCACTTCGAGCCACACCTGCTTTGCTGCCCGCGGCACGGCCTGCAACTGCTTGCGCACGCGCGCCGCGAAGCCGCTGTCGGTCAGCGAGGCGGGTGACAAATTCACGCAGCGCGGCAGGCCGTCACGCGCGATCGCTTCGAGCGCCAGCGCGAGCGCGCGCTCGTCGATTTCGCACGTGAGCTGGCTGCGGATCGCCAGCGGCAGCCAGTGCGCCGCGACCTCGAACGGCCCGTCCGCGTCGAGCCGCACACGCAACGGGCATTCGAGGTGGATCAGTCGCTGTGCCTTGTCGACGACCGGAAAGCGGCCGAGCTGCACGCGCCCGTCTTGCAGTGCCGAGAGCAGCCGCTCGCGCCAACCGCGCTCGCCGAGACCGGCCCAGGCCGCACCGGCAACATTGGCGGATTCGACCGTGAACGGCCCCGCCGTCTCGGCGCGTGCCAGCGCCAGATCGGCAGCACCCATCAGCCCGGCAAGCGGCACGCCGCGGCGCGTTTCGACCACGCCGGCCGCCACCGCGACCGCGGGGTCGATGCCGATGCAGGCCGCGCGCAGCAACCCGACGAGCGCCTGTGCACTTTCGAGCGCGACGCCGCCCTCGGGCAGCGCGAGCGCGAAGTCCGAGCCGTTGAGGCGGCCGACCAGCGCGGTCGGCGCGCCCGACGCGTCCGAGGCATAGGCCTGCAGCGTGTGCGCGATGGCGACGATGAGCCGGTCGGTGCGCTCATGGCCGAGTCGGCGGTTCACATCGGCGAGCTGCAGCACGCGCAGCAGCACGAGTGCGCCGCTGGCCTGACCGTCTTCGCGCTGCAGGGCCGTGCTCAACTGCGCCATGAAGTGGCTTCGGTTCGCGAGACCGCTCAAGCCATCGCAGTTGGCCTGGCGGCGCAGGCTCTCGACCTGTGCGGCCTGGCCTTCGAAGACGACGCGCAAGCGACCGACCATCGAGTTCATCGCACGCGTCAGGCGCTTCAACTCCGGCACGTTCGGCTCGGCCACGGTCAGGTACTCGCCGC
The DNA here is from genome assembly GCA_031394085.1 of Rhizobacter sp. GTDB lineage: Bacteria > Pseudomonadota > Gammaproteobacteria > Burkholderiales > Burkholderiaceae_C > LMDS01. The sequence continues at coordinate 3,786 of JANMWQ010000829.1, forward strand.
GCTGCAGTGACGCGGCCTGCTCGACCGTCTCGTCGAGCGGCTTGCGGATGCGGCCGACGCCCAGCCACGCGAGCAGCCCGGCGACCGCGCCGACGGCCGCCAGCGCAAGCGCCGATTGCACGCTGCCACGCCAAAGCTCGTCGTGAGCATAGGCCGACTGGCTCACCACCTCGATCGAGCCGAGCGCGCGCCAACCGTCCGACACCTGGGCCTGCCCGGGCACGGGCTCGATCGGCAGCAGCGCGACGAACCAGCCCGGCGCCTGCAGCGGTTTGGCTGCGGCCTCGCGCTCGAACAGCACCTTGCCGTCGACGCCGGTGAAGCGAATGCGGCGGTAGAAGCCAGTGTCGAACTGCGCGGCGGCGGCCAGCTCCATCAGCTCGCGCTGGCCCTTCTGCTGCGACAGCACCTGCGCCAGCGCGGTCGCGTTGTCGGCGTTCTTCAGCCGCAACTGGGTCTGCAGCGTAGCGCGCGCCGAACGCACATTGACCGTGACGCTGGCGGCGAACGCGAGCAGCAAGGTGGCGAGCAGCAACAACCAGATCTGGCGTATCAGCGACATGGTCGCCTCTCTTTCTCGTTCGTCATCGTCGTCATCATTGAAATCCTTCGGCGCGGGCCTTGGCCAGCACCTCGCGCCAGCGCGAGAGACGCGCCACCGGGTCGCCTGCGGTCTGCGCACCGACGCCTTGCCACAGGCCCTCGCCGTTGAAACTGAACACCGGCTCGAGATCGGGTCGGCGCGCGGCCGGCCGCATCTCGCCGATCAGGTTGTCGAGAATCAGCGGCTCGGCGCCCGCCGTGGCGTAGTAGGCGAGCACCATGTGCGCGAGCACCTCGCCGCCGCGGCCGCCGATGGTCGCACGCACATACACGAGCCGCAGCCGGGCCGGCGGCACGCCGGCTGCGAGCAGGCTGAAGTACTTGCCGATCACGTAGTCCTCGCAATCGCCGCGCCCTTTGCCGAGTGCTTCTAGCGGGCTGGCCCAGTAGTCGGCCTGGCCCCACACCTCGAGGTCTGTCGCGAAGACGATGCGGCGGTTGAAGAACTCGTTGAGGGCGGCGAGCCGGCTGGCATCGTCCTGCCCGGTCAGGCCACCCAGCACACCTTGCAATGCACGCGCCCCAGCCACCGCCTGCGCGCCATGCGCCTGCGCCGCGCGAAGCATGAGCTGCGCGTCCCACGCCGGCAGCGTGATCGACACGCACGCCGCCCATGCGACCAAGCCGCGCACCGCAGTGCGCCGCCACGCAGGCCACGCACGACCGAGCGCAGCCGCCACGTGCCCAAGGCATGCAGCGGTCACTGGGGCAGCCTTTGAAAGAGGGGAAACAAGGGTCACGGGCGG
>JANMWQ010000072.1:0-25098 GCA_031394085.1 Rhizobacter sp.
CCGCCGCAGGCGCAGCAGGAGACGGAGGCAGCTTCGACATAGATCTGTGGGCCTTCGACTTCTTCCTGCAACAGATGATCCGAGACCAGCTCGATGCCGACGAGGAGTATGCGCAACCCATCGTCAACAACGAGATCGCAAAGATCGTCGCCCATTCGATCTCGGGTTTCGCAGCCTAGTGCTCGGCGATTCAAAGTTCATTCGTTCCTACCCATCCACGGAGAGCAATCACCATGTCCACCCAACCCACCAGCATCAAGACTGACCAAGTTGCCAACACCATTGGCAACAACCTGACGACCATCAACTCCACCCAGGCCGCCACCAGCACCTCGGCGACTGCGCCAGTCGAACAAGCCCGTGCTTTGAAAGGGGCTCAGTACAACAGGATTTACAACTCGCAGAACTCGACCTCTGGCTCGGCCCCTGTCCCTGGCGAGAAGGCAACCGCGAAGTCAGGCGGAGGCGACGACATTTTCTCGGGCATCGCGCGTGCGATCACTTCGGCCGTGAACGTGGCGATGGCCGTGGTCAATCCGCTGAGTGCCGTCGCCAACGCTGCCGACACGGTTGCAAAAGCCACCAACAAGAAAACTTGAGAAGAGCGCGACGACGAGCCGCGGCTTTTGACGCGGCCCGTTGTCGACGACCACTCAGCGCCACAGGGACACCGGCCGTGAACAACTCGATCGTCTACAAAGCCCGACCTTTCGGCCAACGGGTGATGCAACGCGTCTGGCTTGCTGCCGCCGCGTTGCTGATGTTGCCGGCATCGGCCCAAGCCGACGAAATCCCGTGGCGGCAACGCACGTTCGATCTGCAGGCATCGAACGAGCCGCTCAACACCTTTCTCGTGCGCCTGCTGACGATCGAGGGCATCTCGGCGACCATGTCACCGATGGTCGCGACCGGGCGAGTGAACGGCAAGTTCAAGGGCAAGACCGAGACGGTGTTCAAGGAACTGGTCGATACCTACGGCCTCGCCTGGTACTACGACGGCTCGACGCTGCACGTGTGCGGCCTGTCGGAGGTGGAAACGCGTCTGCTCCAAGTGGATCCGATCGACATCTCGCGAATCGACAAGACGTTGAAGCAGATGCGGCTTTTCGACGCGCGGTTCCCGATTCGCACTTCTGCGTCCGAAGGCCAGGTGCTGGTGTCGGGCCCGCCGCGGTACGTCGAGATCGTCGAGCAGGTCGTCGGTCGCGTGGCCGATTCGCCGAGCCGGCCGAAGGTCGGCGTCGAGGTTCGCGTGTTCCGGCTGCGGCATGCGCGGGCCGGTGACACGATGGTGTCGATCGGTGGCGTCGAAACGCGTGTCGCGGGCGTGGCGAGCACCTTGAGCGCATTGCTCAGCGAGTCGCGTGCCCAGCAGGATTCCATTCGCTCGCTGCCGCGAACCGTGCGCGGCTTGCGGGGTCAAGGCCTCGCTTCGATCGGCAGGGAGACGGTGTCGCCGCCGTCGCCGATCGCGGCCATCGCAGCCATGTCGAACGGCCAGGCCGTGGGCACCGGCAGTGCACCCGCCGAGTCGATGTTGCCTGGTGCCAGCGGCGCTGGCGGTTTGCAGGCGAGTGCCATGCAGCTCGCGCAAGGCAGCACCACAGGGCGTCGCGACTTCGTCGTGCGGGCCGACGAACGACTCAACGCAGTGGTGATCCGCGACGTTCGCGAGCGCATGCCGATGTACGAGCAACTCATCAGCTCGCTCGACGTCGAAACCGCGCAGATGGAAATCGAGGCGACCGTCATCGACGTGTCGGAAGACAAATCGGAGCAACTCGGCATCGACTGGCGGGCGCACACCCGGCGCATCGACATCTCGTCGTCTCCGAACAACCTGGCGGGCACGGGCGCCCTGCCGCGCAGCATCGCCAACGACCTGCTCTACAGCACCAACCCGCTCTCGGCCGGCGCCGGGCTCATCGGCACGCTGCTCTTCGGCAACGAGCGCAACTACCTGCTGACACGCGTGAACGCGCTGGCCGAGCGCGGCGACGCCAACCTCATTTCTCGCCCGCGCATCTTGACGACGGACAACACCGAAGCCGTCGTGCAGAGCACGAAAGAGTTCTACGTGCGTGTCGCAGGCCGCGAACAAGTGGATCTGTTCAACGTCTCGCTCGGCATGGTGCTGCGCGTCACGCCGACGCTGATCGAAGACGAGCAGGGCCGACGTTTCAAGCTGCTGATCCGCATCGAGGACGGCAACACCAACTCGGGTGCGCAGGTCGACCAGATCCCGGTGGTCAATCGCAACGCGATTTCGACCCAGGCGGTGGTCGGCGAAGGCCAGAGCCTGCTGATCGGTGGCTACATCACCGAAGAGCGGAGCCAGTCCAAGCAAGGCGTGCCGTTCCTGTCGGATGTGCCGGTGGTCGGCTGGCTGTTCGGGCAGCGCAACAGCGTGGTTCGTCGCAGCGAGCGGATGTTCATGATCACGCCGCGCTTGGTCGACATCAGGGCGCCGTCGGAGCGGCCGGCCCTGTCGCTGCCGGCTCGAGGCGACGGCGCCGTGGTCGGCAAGTCGGTCGGTTCCCCGCTGCTGTGAACAGCCTGACACGACCCGTCGTGCAACGATGAGCAGCGCCGCCCTCCGCGCCGTGCCGATCGACGCCAGGCCCGCCGTCGATGTCGCCCGGGTCGGCATGGCGGCGCAGCCGGCGCCCGAATCGCGGTCCTCGACGCCGGCCGGAAAGCCGCGCCGCGTGCTGCGCATGCTCTCGGGGCCGCACACCGGCGCGGAATCCGAGCTGACGAGCGATCGGCTGCTGATCGGCAACCTCGAGTCGGAGTGCGATGTCGTCATCGACGTGAGCCGCCCCGAGCGCCACATCTGCCTCGTGCGCGCGAGCGCCGACGGCTGGACCGTGCTTTCCATCGCCGGCAACCTCTGGGTCGGCGAGGACCACCTCGAGCCGCAGCAAACCCGTGACATCGATTCCGGGCTGGTACTCACCCTCGGGCGCGTGGCGTTCTGCATCGCCGACGCATCGCAGATCGACTGGTCTGCAGTCAAGCCGCCCGCGAACCTCGTCATTCCGGAGCCGACCGGGCCGGTCCCGATCGTGGTGCTGCCGGTCTCCGGTGAAGCCAAACTGCGCAAATGGCATGCCGCCAAGCTGGCTGCCGGCATCGGCATCAGCGCGCTGACGATCGCCAGCGCCGGCGCTTACCTCACGACGGCACTGAACATCCGTGTGCCAGGGGTCGAAGAAGCGGCTGCGAAACTCAAGAACGATCAGACCCTGGTCGCGGCGCTTCCGTTCGGCAAGGAGCTGTTGCTCCAGCCCGATCCCGGCACACCCAACCACATGCAGGTCGGCGGCTACCTGCCGCGGCGCGAGCAAGCCAAGCTGCTCGAAAAGGCGCTGCGCGACGCGGGCATCGATGCCGAAACGCGGTTCGCGGCCGTCGACGAAATGACCGGCGATCTGGCCCGTCGTTTCAACGGCACCAAGCCGGCGAACGTGCACTACGGCGATCTCGGCCGCTTCAACATCGATTCGCGCAGCGAGCTGCTCGACATCCACGACCGCGAGGCGCGGCAGACACTGCAGGAAATGCACGCCGTGACCGCCGTGGGCCTGTCCGTCGAAGACGTGCTCGACTCTGCGGGCAAACCGATCGTGGTTCGGTACGAACGGTCGACCGATCACCCTGGCGACATTCTCGTCAGCGACCTCGATGTCATCCGGCAACGGCAGCGCTACGTGATCAAGGAAATTCGGCTCGGCGCCATGCCCTCGATCGTGCTGGAAAACGGCATGCGCCTCTTCGAAGGCGCAGCGATGCCCGACGGCTCCGTGCTGCGGCGCATCGGCGCGTCGGAACTCGTCGTGGCGCAAGGCCGTGGTGAACGCGTCATTCCGTTGCCTGCCGACGCGAAGGCGCCGTCGCGACCCTGATCGCGCTCGCGTGCGGTCGCCGGAAATGGCCGTTCCGATCTGACTCTCGCGTGCCGCGTGACGCGTGGCACACGATCTTCGAAGCCCGAAAAATCGGAACAAATGGCGGGCAAAGAACGCCGCCACAAACTGCGTGCAGCCAGATCGGAAAAGGCGTTCCGACACACCTCGGATGGTCTGGTTCTTGAGTCAAGGCTCGTCGCTGCATTGGGCTCGACGAGTTCCACGTCAACCTTTACCGGAGATCAAACCATGGCAACCGTAGCAGCAGGCGCACAAGCAGCAGGTGGTGCGAAAGACAAGTACTTCGACGACGTTCAGGCCATCTTGCTCGACCAGGCCGGCAACCTCACACCGGGTGCCAAGGCAGCCGCACTGCAAATCGCGACCGACGGCCTGAACACCGTGCTGGCCGCGATGAAGGCCCAGGAAAAAGCCGAGACGTACCAGTTCTAAGGTCCGCGTCGGCGCGCCTCGGCGCGACGAAACAGGCCCCAGGTGCCGACCGGCCAAGCAGGCCGGTCGGCCCATTCGTTCAGACCGCCATCAGGAGACGACACATGGACCCCATCGCCGCCATCGGTAGCGCCAACACCGGCTCGGGCGCGGAGCGCGCCGAGCAGTGCCGCGTTCAACAGGACATGAACAACCTTCAGGCCTGCGCGAACGAATCGCCGGGAGCTCATCTGAATCACGTCGTGGTCGTCGGGCAACTCCCGCCGACCACCATGAACCTGGTGTCGGCAGGCCACATGTTCACGGACCGAATGCGCGGCGGCTTCTACATGAAGGAGCTGGAGAACCTGATGACGATGGTCGGCGACGACGAAGTCAGCCCCGGCGAGAAGAGCGCGGCCATGATGGACGTGCAGGCGCGGGTCGGTGTCGCGACCGTGGTCGGAAAGATCGCCACCCACCTGGCCGAAGGGCTCCAGAGCGTCGTGACGAAATCCGGCTGACGCAGGCGATCGATCCAACCGCTCGTTCAGCCTCGCGCCCACACGATCCGCCCCGACAGCACGCGAAACCCCCCACCACATGAATGCAAGTCGCTTCGTCGATGCTCGTCGGCTGCTGTGTCTGCTGTCGCTCGCAACGGCGCTCGCCGGCTGCTCGCAGCAGCTGTACGGTGGCCTGGAAGAAAGCGCGGCCAACCAGGTGGTCGGCGCCTTGCGCAATGAAGGCATCGCGGCAGAAAAATCGCGCGCCGGTGAAGACCTGTGGAAAGTCAGCGTGGCCGACGACGAATTCGCGCGCTCGGTGCAGGTGCTCAAGCGCCGCAATTTGCCGCCCCAGCCGTTCGACGGCCTGGGCCGCGTGTTCAAGAAAGATTCGCTGGTCTCGACGCCGACTGAAGAGCGTGCCCGGCTCATTCACGCCATGTCGCAGGAGCTCGAACGCTCGCTGATGGAGATGGACGGCGTGTTGGTCGCGCGGGTGCACCCGGTGATCCCGCCGCACGACGCGCTCAACCCGAAAAAAACGCCGACCTCGGCCTCGGTGCTGGTCAAGTACCGCGCCGGCTCCGACATCGCCGCGCGCGAAGGCATGATCCGTTCGCTCGTCTCGTCGGGCGTCGAAGGCCTCAGCTACGACGATGTGCGCGTGCTGCTGGTGAGCGCCGAACCGCAGTCCGCCGTGCCAGACAAACCGGCGCTGTCGCGCGCGGTTCCGCCGGTGTTCTGGGGCATTCTCGGTGTGCTGATCGGGATCGTGTTGATCGCCTTCTTCGTCATCAGCTGGCGCGACCGCACCCTGATTTCGCTGGATGACCTGCGCGGCCGCCTGATCCGCAGAGAACGCAAGCCAGCGAACGGCAGCGCCCCCAAGAAGGCGGCGCGCTGATGGACCACCACCCCGTTCCCGCCAGCACCCTCGATGTCGGCCGCCGGCTGATGGCGTTCAACTGGATGACGGCGGCTTATGCCCACAGCGACTGGCTCGGGCCCTGGGCGGACATTCTCGAGCCGCGCGGCAAGGCCGGCGTCCGGATGGTGAGGCGGGCTTCTATCGTGCTGCTCGACCGCTACCAGCTTCGCGAACGCTACCTGCGCGATCTCGGCAAGCACGGCTGGCTGCTCCAGCCGCACAGCACGCTGGTGCGAATCGCCAACGAGCTCGGCACCGCGATGCTGGGCGGCTGGGTGCACAACCGCCTGGAGCGCCAGGAGGTGGCGATGCAGTTGAAGGTGCTGGGCGCCGAAGGCCGCAAGACAGCGCTCGAACGGGCGCGTTCTTTGCGCACGCTGCCCTTCTCCCCCACCCGCGACGGGTGGCCGGTGGAGATGACCGGCCCGTCATCGGTGATGCGGCTCGGCTTGTCGTGCCTGGCCGGCCTGCTCGACGACGAAAGCAGCGGCGCGCGCGAACGGCTGACCTTGCGCTTCCCGGCCGGACTGATCGTGCCGCTGCCGCTGTCGAACCCGCAACGCGACGAGGCGCTCGCCCTCATTCACGCGGTGCTCGACGGAACGAGCGCTTACCCGTGAAGCCGACTTCATCCGTTGTTTCGAGCACGAGCTCAACGGCCCGCACGGCGCGCGATGGAGCGCTGCGATGAGCCTGCTCGTGCTGCACTGTCTCGACAACCGCACCGTGCTCTCGGCGAGTGGCACGCGCATCGAACGCGGTCGGTTCGAAGCGCTGCAATCGGCCGCCGATGTTCTGCGCGCGGCCCATACCGCAGCCGCGGAACTGCGTGACGACAGCGAGCACCTGCTCGAAACGCAGAAGGCCGAGGCGCGCGAGGCCGGCTACGAGCAAGGCCTCGCCGATGCGATGGTCGCGGTGATGGGCACCCTCGAGACCGAGCGCCTGCTGCGGCAGGTGCTGTCCGACCGCATGGCCGACGTGGTCGAGCAGTGCGTTCGCAGCATGCTGGGCGACATCGGGCCGGTCGAAGCATTCCAGCGCCGCGTGCGGCATCTGCTGCGCGGTACGCCGACCGGAGCGCGAGCGATCCTCCATGTGAGCCCGTCGCAGGCGCACCTGGTGCAAGCGCTGATCGCCGAGCAAAGCGCGGCCGCGGGCGGCGACCTGGGCTGGCTCACCGTGTCCAGCGACGAGCAGTGCAGTACCGACTCGCTCGTTCTCGAGACCAAGGTCGGCTTCACCGACGCCAGTGTCGACCTGACCCTGGCCGGGGCACGCGACGTGATCAGCCGTGCAGTGCAAGGGGCCGCAGCGCGGCTTAGCCTGTGACGACTTCCGGCGCGGAAGACCGCCCGCGCGTCGTGCCGAAGCGCGATGTCGTCGGCGCTTTCGACTTTGCGCTCGGCGAAGCCACTGGCCGGGTCGCGGCACAAACGCTGCAGCGCGGCAAACTGCAGCACGCGGTCGGCACGCTGGTGCGGGCCAGCGGCGTGCGCGCCGATGTGGGCGAGCTGTGCCGCTTGATCGATGGCCGCACCGGTCGCGAGATTCGCGCCGAAGTGATCGGCTTCGAGGGCGAGACCGTGTTGATGAGCCCGATGGGGTCGCTCGAAGGCCTTTCGGGATCGACTCAGGTCGTCGCCACGGGGCAGCGCCACTCGGTCGCGGTGGGCGACTTCATGCTCGGTCGCGTCGTCGACGGGATGGGCGACAGCTTTCTGGACGAAGGCCGCGCGATGCCGGCGCTGTGCGAACGCCGGCCCGTATCCCGGCCGGCCCCGGCGGCGCTGAGCCGGTCGCCGATCGACACCGCGTTGTCGGTCGGCATCAACGCGATCGACGCGGCGCTGACCTGCGGCGTGGGCCAGCGCGTCGGCATTTTCGCGCCCGCAGGTTGCGGCAAGAGCACCTTGCTGTCGATGCTGTGCCGGCACGCCGAAGTCGACGTGGTGGTCGCAGCACTCGTCGGCGAGCGTGGTCGGGAGGTCGGCGACTTCATCAACGAAGCGTTGTCGGCCGACGCGCGCGCGCGCTCGGTGCTGGTGGTCGCGACCTCGGATCGCCCGGCGACCGAGCGACTCAAAGCGGCGTTCGTCGCGACCACGCATGCCGAGTACTTCGCGTCGCGCGGCAAGCGCGTGTTGCTGCTCGTCGATTCGGTGACGCGCATGGCCCGAGCCGCGCGCGAGATCGGTCTGGCGGCCGGCGAACCACCGACCCGGCGCGGCTTTCCACCGTCGGTGTTCACGGCCCTGCCGCTCCTGTTCGAGCGCGCCGGCAACCTGGGCACCGGCTCGATCACCGCCTTCTACACCGTGCTCGAGGAGACCGACGACGGCTCCGATCCGATCTCGGAAGAGGTGCGTTCGCTGCTCGACGGCCACATCGTGTTGTCGCGAAAACTCGCCGGCAAGGGCCACTACCCGGCGATCGACGTGCTGCAGAGCATCAGCCGTTTGTTCGACAAGGTCGCCAGCAGCGATCAGGTTCGCATGGCGCGCCGGATGCGCGAACTGATGGCGAAGTTCGACGAGGTCGAAGTGCTGATCCGCATCGGCGAATTTCAGCGCGGGGTCGACGCGCTGGCCGACACCGCGGTCGATCGGCGGCAAGCGATCGACCGCTTCCTGATTCAGTCGCTCGATCTGAAAACCGACTTCCAGCAGACGCTTTCCGGCCTGGCCGAGGTGGCCGCGTGAACAAGCTGCTGCTGCTGATCCGGAAGAGCCGCAACGCGCGAAAAGAAGCGGCACTCGGGCGTTTGGCAAGTGCCCAAAAAGAGCTCGAGCAGGCGTTGGCGGCATCGGCCACCTGCATCGCCGAAGTCGACGAATCCACCGCCTCTCGCGAGGCCTTTTTGCGGCGCAACGGCGCCGGCCTCAACAACGACTGGCGCCACACCATGCTGCCCTCTGTCAACGCGCTGATCTTCTTGAGGCGTGGCGCCACGGTCACGGCACTCCAGCGCGTCGAAGCGCAGCGCCTGGCCGTGGCCGAAGCCCGCGCGGCGCTCACCCGCGCCGAACGGGCGCTGATGCGAACCGACGAGCTGCAGAGCATCGTCAAGTCAGAAGCCGCCGACCACGCCCGACTGGCCGAACAGTCGCAAGACGACGACCTGGCTATCACCCACGGCCGGTCAGGAAACGCATCCTCATGGACCTGAAACCTCCGCCGCGCTCGCACCTCGACCCGCTCGGCCTGCAGCGCCCTTCGCGCGCGCGCCTCTTGGCTGCGTTGCCGCGCCTGAGCGGCACCGCAGTCGCGCTGCGCAACCGCGCCTATCAAACGTCCCCGTGCATGGTGACCGGCGACCGGGTCCTCATCTGGCAAGACAGTGGCCCGGTCAAGACCATCGGCGAACTCGCCTGCCGCATTGCCGATGCGCCGTTGGCGCTGGCCGCCGACAGCTTGTCGCGCATCGAGCCGCGTCTCGAAGGTTTCGAGTCGTTCGTGCCGACCGACACCTGCACGGCCCTGGTCGAACACGCGCTGAGCCCGATCCTCTCGATCCTCGAACGCCTGGCCGGGGTGCCGGTCGAGTGCGACGAGTTCAGGCGCGGGCCCTCCGACGGCGGCTCGAGCGAAGGCATCTCGATCGGATTCGTGTTGCTCGAATCGTCGATGCAGCACGTGCTGCGCGGCTGGGTCCGCACGACGCCCGAGACCTGGAACTCGATGGATTTCGGCCGCGTGACAACGCTCGACACGCGACGCCACCTGGCCGTGCCGGCGCGCTTGTCGATCGAGCTCGGCAAATGCCGCCTTTCGGCGCGCGAGCTGGCCGACCTCGCGCCGGGCGACGCACTGCGCCCGCTGAACCGGCTGATGCGCGATGCGAGCCAACTGCCGGTGCTGCTCACCAACACCAGTGGCCGCTTCACCCTGTCGGCGTCCGTTTCGGGTGACGAACTCATTCTGGAGAATTTCGTGAACACAGATGTCAGCCCTTCATCCGCACCGAGCCTGGACGATCCGAACGCCAGCGGCGAAAACACCGGCAACGACCTGCTCTCGGACATCGAGTGCGACGTGACCTTCGAGCTCGGCTCGATGCGGCTCACGGTGGGCGACATCTCGCGCATGCGCGCCGGGCAGACCATGCGCCTGGGCGTGCGGCTGCAGGAGCAGCCCGTCCGGTTGCTCGTGAACGGCCGGCTCATCGGCCGCGGCGAACTCGCCGCGGTGGGCGACGAACTGGTGGTGGTCGTCACCGACACCAGCCGCATCCCGCACATCTGAAGCCTCGGCGCCGCGTCTTCGAAGCCCATGAACTTTCCGGATCCAGCGCTATTCGTCCCGTTGATCTTCGCGATCACGGTGTTTCCGATCGCGCTCGTCATGGTCACCTCGTACACGAAGATCGTGGTCGTCCTGTCGTTGCTGAAGAACGCGCTCGGCTTGCAGCAGGTGCCGCCGGCGATCGTCACCAACGGCTTGGCACTGGTGCTGAGCTGGTACGTGATGTACCCGGTGGGCCTGCAGATCGTCGAGGCGGTCGAGGTCGAGCAACAACGCCCGAAGGCGTCGCAGAACCTGACCGTTCTCGGCATCTTCGACTTGGCGAAGACGCCGATGCGGGCGTTTCTCGACAAGCACGCGAAGACGCACGAGCGCGTCTTCTTCAAGGACGCGGCGCAGCGGATGATGGGCGAGAAAATTGCCGCCACCGTGACCGATACCGACTTCGTCGTGCTCGTGCCGGCGTTCGCCGTCTCGGAGTTGACCGAGGCGTTCCTGATCGGCGTGGTGATCGCCCTGCCCTTCATCGTGATCGACCTGCTGGTCGCCAATGTCTTGATGGCCTTGGGGATGCAGATGATGTCGCCGACGATGATCGCGCTGCCGGTCAAGCTGCTGTTGTTCGTGATGCTCGACGGCTGGTCGCGCCTGGCGCACGCGCTCGTGCTGACCTACCGTTGAAACACAGCGAAAGGGAGCCCCCGTGAACCCCGAAGCCATCGGCCAGCTCGCGCAAGAAGCGCTCAAGCTTTCCATCCTGATGTCGGCGCCGCTCGTCGGCGCTGCCGCGGTGGTCGGCCTGCTGTTCGGCTTTCTGCAGGCACTGACCCAGCTGCAGGATCAGACCACGACCTTCGCCGTCAAGCTCGTCGTCATCCTCGGCTTGCTGCTGGTGCTGCTGCCGTGGTTGAGCGCACTGGCCGGAGCCTTCGGCGAGCGCGCGTTCGATTTGCTTCTGGAGCGCCGGTGAACCTGGAACTGCTCGACATCCCGCAGCTGTTCGTGACCACGATGCTGTTCAGCCTGCGAACGCTCGTCGCCTTCACGATGCTGCCGTTCTTCGCGAGCACATTGGTTCCGTCGACAGTCCGGGTCGGCATCGCCCTGGCGGTGATCATTCCCGTGGTCGGCGCGCGGCTGGAACTGCCGCCACCGATCGCGCTGGAGGCCTGGCCCCTCACGCTCCTGGTCGTGCGGGAGGGCTGCATCGGGCTGGTCATCGGCCTCGGTTTCGGTGCGTTCTGCACCGGCCTGCAAGCCGCAGGGGAAATCATCGACCACCAGACCGGCCTGACCTTCACGCAGAACATCGACCCGACCTTCGGCAACACCGTCTCGATCACTTCGCACTTCATGGAGCGCGTGCTGTTCGCGGCGCTGATGAGTGCCGGCATCATGCTGGTAATCGTCGACGCGTTGTATTTGAGTTACGAGCTGTGGCCGGTCGGCCAGTCGTTGCCCAGCTTCGAGCGCGTGGTGCCGATGTCGCTGGTCGAGCAAAGCGGCCGGCTCTTTTCGTTCGCGCTGCTGCTGGCCGGCCCGGTGCTGCTGGTGCTGTTCGTCATCGACGTGAGCCTGGGCATGCTCAACCGGGCCGCGCCGCAGCTCGGTGTCTTCAACCTCGCGCTTTCCATCAAGCCGATCATCGGGCTGGCGGTGCTCGCGTTCGCCTTGCCGATGCTCATCGACCACGCACTGCTGGCGCTCGGCGAATTCGCCAAGCTGGTCAGGGCGATGATCCTGTACCGGAGCTGAGCGATGTCGGGTGACAGCAGCGGCGACAAGACCGAGCAGCCGTCGGAGAAGCGCCTGCGCGATGCGCACCGCAAAGGCGAGGTTGCCAAGAGCGTCGAGCTGGCCGGCTCGCTCTCGTTTCTCGCGACGATGGTTTGTGTCTTGTCGCTGCTCCAGTACAGCGCTCGCAAGCTGGCCGACTTCAGCCTCGCGGTCGATCGCTTCTTCGAGACCCTCACGAAGCCCGCCCTGATCGCGATGGTCCTGGAGTCGCTGAACCTGTTGGCCTCGCTGTCGTTGCTGCCGGTGATGGTCGCCGCCGTGATCTTCACGGCAAGCCTGTGGCTGCAGGTCGGCGCAGTCTTCAGCCTCGACCCGCTCAAGCCCAAGCTGGAGAACCTGAACCCCGCCAAGGGCCTGAAAAAGCTCTTCTCGTTGAAGTCGCTCGTCACGTTCGTGTTGATGCTGGTCAAGTCGGCCATCGTCGCCGGCGCGGTGGTGCTCGTGTGCCGACAGATCCTGCCGGACGCCATCCGCGTGATCCATGGCGACGTCAGTGCCGCACTGGCGGTGGCGCGCACGGCGGTACTGCATCTGGTGCTCTGGTGCGGCGCCGCATTCGTGCTGCTCGGCGCGGCCGATTTCGGCTACCAGCACTGGCAATTCATCAAAGACAAGCGCATGTCGATGCAGGAGGTCAAGCGGGAGCACAAAGAAGACGAAGGCGACCCGCACTTGAAGGCCGAACGCAAACGAATGTCTGGCGAAGGCGGTTCTTCCGAACCGCTGCAGTACATGCACCTGGCCTCGCTCATCGTCAAGAACGACAACGACCGCCTGCTGGTCTTCATTTACAGGCCGAAGCAGTTCAAGCAGCCGCTCTACCTGTTGCGCAGCACGGGTGCAGCGTCATCGGCCGAGGTGTTGGCAGCCGCCTCCAAACACCGCATCAAGACGGTTGTCGACAGCCAGTTGCTCGACCGCTTGTTCCCCATGTTCGCCACCGGCGCGATGATCTCCGAAGCGCATGCCGGAGACGTTTTGCGCCATCTCGGCGTGAAGACCGGCTGAGCGCCGGCCAACACAAACCACGAGCCATTTGCCATGCAGCCAACCAACGCCTTCTCGACGCCGCGCGGTTTAGCCAAGTACAACGACCTCGGGCTCGCCGGGCTGGTCGTCGCAGTCATCGTCATGATGGCGCTGCCGCTGCCGCCCTGGATGCTCGACATCCTCGTCGCCGTCAACATCTCGGGCGGCATCGTGCTGCTGCTGATCGCGCTGTTCGTGCCCTCGCCGCTGTCGTTCTCGACCTTCCCATCGGTCTTGCTGATCACGACGCTCTTTCGCATCTCGCTGAATGTCGCGACGACACGGCAGATCCTGCTTCACGCGCATGCTGGCGACATCATCGAAGCCTTCGGGAAGCTCGTGGTGGGCGGCAGCCTGATCGTCGGCCTGGTGGTGTTCCTGATCATCACAGTGGTCCAGTTCATCGTCGTCGCGAAGGGCGCGGAACGCGTGGCCGAGGTCGGCGCACGCTTCACGCTCGATGCGCTGCCCGGCAAGCAGATGAGCATCGACGCCGACGTTCGCTCGGGTGTCATCACCCAGGCCGAAGCCATTGCACGGCGCCGCGACCTCGTGCTCGAAAGCCAGTTTTACGGCGCGATGGACGGGGCGATGAAGTTCGTCAAGGGCGATGCGATCGCCGGCATCGTGATCGTGCTGGTCAACCTGATCGGCGGCATCGCGATCGGCACGCTGGTGATGGACCTCGGCTTCGGCACGGCCGTACAGCGCTACTCGGTGCTGTCGATCGGCGATGGGCTGGTGACGCAGATTCCGGCGCTGTTCGTGTCGATCGCTGCCGGTATCGCCATCACCCGCACCGCGCCCGACAGCTCGTCGAATCTGGGGGAGCAGATCGGCCGACAGCTCGGCGCCCAGCCCCGCGCGCTGGTGCTTTCCTCTCTTGTCATGGTGCTGTTCGCAGCCGTGCCGGGCTTTCCGACCATCACGTTCCTGGTCTTGGCGGCAGTGGTCGGCCTGAGCGGCATGGCGCTCACCCGCAAGCAAGCGGCCGAGCGCACGGCGCAAGCCCTGAACGAAGTGGCGTCGGCGGCGCGCGAGGGCGACTCTTCAGCGGCGTTCATCGTCACCGAGCGACCGGTCGGCGCCTCGGGCACGCCGTTTCGGCTCGAGCTCGGCAGCAACCTCGTGGAACGGATCGGTGCACCGGCGCTCGATGCGGCCTTGCGCCGGGAGCGAGGCCTGCTGCGGGAGCATTTCGGCATCCCGTTTCCCGGCATCCTGCTGCAGCGCGTCGACACGGCCGAGCCGAACGCTTTCGCGATGGTGGTTCAAGATCTGTCCGATGCCCCGGTCCTGATTCCCGAAGGTGCGTGGCTGGCCCTGGCGAAGGGCGCGGCGGCACGGGACAAGCTGTCGACCGTCGAAGCGATCGAAGGCCCCGTTCCGGCCTTGCTCGCGCCCTGCAAATGGGTACCCGAGCAGCAAGCCGACGAGTTGATCGAGGCAGGGCTCGAAGTGCTGGCACCCGCCGACATCGTGGCCCGCGTGGCGACCATGGTGATCCAGCAAAATTCGAGTGCGGTGTTCGGCGTTCAGGAGGTGCGGCAACTCCTGCGCGAGATCGAGGGCCGGTATCCCGATCTGGTTCGCGAAGCGCAGGCACTGCTGCCACTGCCTCGGCTGGCCGATCTGATGGCCGCGCTCGCCCGCGAACGCGTGCCGCTCGTCGATTTTCCCGGCGTGCTGCAAGCCATCGTGACGCAAGGATCGGGCGGTCCGGCCGATCTGGCCGGTCTTTTCGAGGCCGTTCGCATGGCCTTGGCCCGCAACATCGTGGCGCGGCAGATGCGACCGGGCGACAAGACCCTGGGCGTCGTCGCGCTCGATCCCGAATTCGAAGGTCGGCTGCGCGCCTCGCTCACCCTGCGACCCGATGGCCCGGTGTTCGCACTGGCGCCGACGGTGGCCGAAGCAGCGCAGAAAGCGCTGCTGGCAGGCTTCGAAGCCGCAGCGTCGCGCTCGGTCACCGCGATGGTCATCCCCGCCGAACTGCGTCGCGCATGCAGCCGCCTGTTCCGCAGCACGATGCCGCGCTGCGCGTGGCTCTCGCATGAAGAGGTCACAGCGAGCGGCGTGGCCGCTGAGACCATCGCCGTTGTGCGGCTGCCGGCAGGCATCTGAGATGCCTCAGCCCGAATTGGCGCAGACATTGCCGCAACCTCCGACCCGAGCGATTTCCGTCGTCCTTCAGGTCGCTTGGCGCATCGCGGGTTTCGCAAGTCGGCTGCCGTTCAGCTGGAGATGGCGGCTGGCGCGGCACCTCGCGGAGAAATCGATGTCGGGCCCTTCGCCCGGCCTCGAACTCTTGCTGACCAACCTGCAGTTGTGCCTGCCGGAGTGGAGCCCCGCGCAGCGGGTGGACTTGTTCACGGGCAACGCCACCGAGACGATATTCGCGTTCCTCGACCAGTTCAGGTGCTGGTCTTTCAGCGAACGCGAGTTGCGAGCCGAGGTGTCGATCGAGAACCTGTCGATCCTCGAATCGGCTCGCCGCAGCGGACCCGTGGTCTTGATCTGCCCTCACTTCCTCGGCGCCGAGTTCGCCGGCCATCGGATCGGACTCGAAACACGCGGCGCGGTCGTCTACACGGCAGCCCCGTTTCCGGCGTTCAATGCGCTGCGGCAGCGTGCACGCGAACGCTTCGGCACGTGCCGCTCGATCCTGCTCGGCGACTCGATGCTGCCGCTCGTTCGCGCGATGCGCCAGGGTATGCCGGTGCTGCTGATGCCCGATCTCGACCCCGGCGCGATCGGCTCGATCTTCACGCCGTTCTTCGGCCGACCCGCGGCGACGAGTACGGGCCCGGCGTGGTGCGCTGGCCGGTTCGGTGCGACCGTCATTCCGGTATCGGTCCGGCGCGTCGAGGGTGGCCGATACATCACCACGATCCACCCCCCGGTCGAGGGCCTGGACGCCGACATCGCAGCGGGCACGGCCAAGATCAACGCCGTCATCGAACGACTCGTGCGAAACAACCCTTCTCAATACTGGTGGGCGCAACCGCGCTTCGCAACGCGACCCGATGGCGCTCAGCCGGTCTACTCATCGGCCGTGCTGACGTTTCTGCAAGGAGCCTGACGAGC
Organism: Rhizobacter sp.; assembly: GCA_031394085.1. Lineage (GTDB taxonomy): Bacteria > Pseudomonadota > Gammaproteobacteria > Burkholderiales > Burkholderiaceae_C > LMDS01. Next base: position 15,936 of record JANMWQ010000072.1, read on the forward strand.
GCTCGGCTCGCGTCCTTTGCAAGGGCAGAAGTCGTCAAGATTTCACGTGAAGTTGAGAGACTCTGACATCACTCTGGAGTACCTCATGTCCACAAGCTTGCTCCCATTGCGTTTCGACGCGACCCCTCGATCGCTGCCACCGGCCTCATCGGAGCCGAGCGCGTTGGTCGCGCTCGCCGGATCGAACGCGGGCGCAACCTCGAACTACAGCCCGGCCGATGTCAACGCCGCTTTCACGAAGATTCGTTCGACTTTCTTCAAGCCGCACACGGTCTGGAAAAACGAACTCACGGAGCTTTCGGCCACGTTCAATTCGTTGAGCCCCACCGAGCGGCGCTCGCTGGTCAACCTGTTGTCGCGCGCACCGAACGCCGAAAATCGATCGCTGTTGAGTTGCTGGATCGGCCGCGTGACGACGCGGGGCATCGCGGCGTTCGACGGCCTGGACGCAAAGGGCCGCACGCGCTTCTGGGAGCAGCTGGTCGTCGGTCAAGACAAGCAAAACCTCGTGCGCATCTTCTCGTCGATCGAGAAGAACGTGAACCCTTCGATGCGCGAGCGCGAGCACCACAGCATGGAGTTCGCTCGGGTGCTGGGCGTCAGCGGCAGCGCCCAACAGAAGCTGGGTTTTGCCGGCGAGCTGAATCAGCGCGCTGTGGCCGGATCCACGGACGCCGCGACAAACTCGGACGGGCGTGCGGTGGCTTGGGTCCTGTCCAGAACGACCGACCCGAAATTGCTCTCCGCCTGCGTCAAGGTGCTCGGTCGAGCCGGCATGGACAGCGTCGTTCAGGCATCGTTGCCGACGCGCGACGCGGCCGACAGCACGGCAATCGCGCAAGCCTACGAGCCCATCGACACGCGCCTCTACGAATCACTGGCAGCGGTCATGTCGCACAGCCGCAATGCACGCGAGAAGTCGGCCTTTGTCGCCGCCTCGGGCCGGGTTATCGATGCCCTCAACACCAACGTCGTGGGGCCCAACCTTCGGCGCAAGGAACTGGCGGCGGTCAGCCGCGCGATCTCGACCGTGATCGGCACCGACCCGACCGGCATCATAGAAAACGTGATGCTGCAAAACACGGTCCAAGGCCGTTCCGGCGGGCCTGCGGCGTTGAAATCCTATGCGCAGGCCCTGCTCGATTCCGGCAAGGGCGCAGCAGACATCGGTGCCATCACATTGCAGCTGCAACGCGGGAACGACCTGCAGCAGGACCCAATGGCGTACCTCTCCAAACCCGAGAGCCGATCCGGCGAGAAACCCACCTTCGTGCGGGCGCGTGTGATGGGCGGTTGGCTCGGATTGGTCGGTTCGGCGGTTCAGAGCCGCATCGCAAAGCGTGACAGCAACGCCGCCTATTCTTCGTTGGTCTTTACCAGCAGCATCGACGCCCTGAAGGAGTTGGTCGGTGCGCGGTTTCCGGGGTTCAAGGTTGCTGTGGGCCTGCTTGCGCCAGCGCTGAAGGCGGCCGTGAACTCGGGACTGCTGAGCTGGCGCAACGAGGCCACCAAGAGCGACCGCAGTTTCGCCCAGGGTCTGGTGGAAGGCGCCATGCCGCGTTACCGAAACGGTGTGGAGGCGACCGCCGACTGGACGCAAACGTTGAAGACCGAGCAATCCCGTCGTCTGGGCGGTTCGTGAGTGGTGCGCCTGACCGCCCTCGGAACAGAAGGCTGCCGGTTTGCAGCGCCGACCGGCCCTGGCAGGCACCGCCCGTGGAAGCCTGTCAGCACAGCGGTCTGAGCACGCACGCGTTGTGGTTTTATGTGTGGGCGAAACGATCCTCCGGGTGTGGTCAAGCAGCTTCATTCGGGTCAGCGTGTGACTTGCCATCGCGATCTGCAACACACGAAAAAGCCGGCACATGGCCGGCTTGCATTTCGCGCTAACCCTGGGCGCTGGGTCGTGTCACTCGACAAACCCGTCGACGATCTCCGAAGCAAGGCCTTCGACAAGACGGACACGTTGGCTGCCTGAGGTTGTTCGCCCTCGTCCACATCCAGCCGCGAGTTTGTTCACCCCGGCGTTTGCCCCGCAACGCCTAAAAAGACTAAAGGGTCAGCACGCGCTTACGTGCTGACCCTCGTCTTTTTTGGTGCGGCTGGCAGGAATCGAACCCACGACCCCTTGGTTCGTAGCCAAGTACTCTATCCATCTGAGCTACAGCCGCGCAGCCTCGCATCATAGCAGTTCAGGCAGTCGATCAAACCAGCCGCGCGGCCGACTCGAAACACAGTGCAGCGCGCGGTGCGTCGCCCTCTTGTCGCGCCAGCGACGCGAGCGCGAGCCAGGCTTTGCGGCGCGGCGCGGCAGCGAGCAGGGTGTCGTTCGCGGCTTGCTCCAGCAACCGCCTCGCCTTGCCCCACAGCTGGCACTCGGCCAGCGCGCAGCCAACCGCGAGCGCCACCGCGCCTTCGCGGGTGTAGGCGGTCGAGGCGGCCTCGAGCCGCGGCAACCATTCGGGGCCGAGACCAGAAATCGCATTGACAAGGCCGAGCGCGACCGCTGCGCGATCTTCCGGGCCGAACTCACCCGGCTGATCCCAGAACGGCCGCAGCCACGCGCGTGCGTCGTCGAACGCGCCGAGCGCTGCGGCGCGATCGGACGCCCGCGCCGCGACGAAAGCATCGCGGCGATCGACCGGGTCGAACTGGCCCCAGACGCGCTTCAACTGGCCGATGTCGTGCGCGGTGTCGAGCGACTCGAACGCGAGCGATCGCAGCAGGCCTTGCGCAGCGATCTTCGAGAAGCCCTGGTGCTTGGCGAGGAGGCGCGCGGTTTTCAACGCGTCTTGCGGCTGGCGGCCGAGGCGCGTGGCCTGCAGGCGCAAGCGCAATGCGTGCGTGCGGCGCGCCACGCCTTGCGGCAGCTCGCCGAGCAGTGCGAGCGCGCGCGGCGCGTCGCGATCGTCGAGCGCCCATTCGGCGGCGAGCAGGCGCGCGCCTTCTTCGGCAGACCGCGCCGCGGCGCTGCGACGCGACAGATCGAGCGCGCGGTGCAGTTGCTCATCGCGGCCGGCGCGGTCTTGCAAGCGGTGCGCGCTGCCGGCGGCGAGCAGGTGGCTGAGCACGGTGAACTCGTTGTCTTGTGCGAGCTCGGGCGTATCGGCTTGGATCACGAGCGCGCGCTGTGCCGACTTTTGCGCCCGGCTGTAGCGGCCGCCGAAATACTGCGCCAGCGCATCGCGCAGTGCGGCCTGCGCGCTGCGGTCGCGCCGTGCCACGCGCCACTCGCGCGCCCGCTGCGGCAGGCCGACGAGCGCCGTCAGCGCCTGGATCGCGGTGACGATCACGAAGCAGCTGCCGACGAGCGCGAGCACGAACAGGTTCAGCGACACATCGACCCGCCAGCCGCGCCAGTAGAAAGTGGCGAGGCCATCGTTGGTGCCGAGCGTGGTCGCGGCAAGCACGGCCACGCCGAACAGCAGCACGAACCAGATGGTGTTGCGCATAGGCGCTTAACGGCCAGCCGAGGCGGCGGTCAGCGCGGCGAGCGTGTCGTCGGGCCGCGGCACGACGACTTGGCGCGCCTGGCCTGCGACCTGCCGGATCAGTTCGGTCGCGAGCACGGTGCGTTTGGCGCTGCGGTCGAAATAGCGGTCGAGTGCGAGTTGCGCGGCCTGCAGGTCGGCTTGCGCGGTGTCGAACTGGCGGCTCAGCAGCGCCAGCCGCGCGTTGAGCAGCCGCAGCTTCAGGTTTTCGCGCACGAAGAACGATTGCTCCGGTGCGAGCAGCATCGCCTCGGGGTGATCGATGCGCGTGACCCGCACCAACGACTTCACCTCGCTCCAGACTTTTTCGCCGAACGCGTTCCAGGTCGAGATCAGCATGCCGGCCCAATTCGCCGGCACGCTCGCGGCCGACGCCGGCAGCGCAGCGCTCACGGGCCTGGCGCCAGCCACGGGCTTGGCGGCTTCTTTGCCGACGCTGTTGCCACCGCTGCGCGAATCGGCCACGGCGAGCAGCGGCAGCTCGTCGACGAGCCGGATCGCCTCGTCGAGCTTGATGCCGAGCGAAGCGATGTCGGCCACGCTGGTGGCCTTGACGCGATCGAGGTCGCGCGTGATCGCGCGGCGCACACCTTCGAGCCGCGGCTGGTTGTAGCGCGCGAGGCGCTCGTCGCTCTGCTTGAGCGTGGCGACGAGCGGCTCGGCGCTGCCGGTGATCGCGTTTTGCTGCAGCGCGACGCGGATCGAGGCTTCGATGTCGACCAGCATGTTCTCGTCGCGCGACCGCGAGAGCGACTGGATCAGGTCTTCGAGCTGGCTGCGCTGCACCGCGACTTCAGCGACGCGCGCCTCCAACAACGCGACCTTCGCGGCGGTCTCGCCGGCGCTCTCTTGTGCCTGCTTGGCGAACGCGCGTGCTTCGGAGGCCTTGCCGGCGCTGTCTTGCTGGCGGCGCACGAGCTCCTGCTCCAGGCTGCCGCCGCGCTGGTCGGCTTTCCAGGCGAGCACCAGGCTCGCCACGCACAACGCGCCGAGCACGGCCAGCGCGAGCCACAGCCAGCGCGCTGTCGACGCGTGCTGCGGCGCGGTTACCGGCAGCACGGTGGGCAGCGCAGCACCCGGCGGGGTTCTGGGAGCGGGAGGATTCAGGTCTTCGTTCACGGTCGAATCGATTGTATGCAGGCGACCACGTCGGCCAGCGCCGGCCGCGCTTCGGTCACGCGGGCGAAACCCAGTTGCCGCGCCCGCGCCGCGATGCGCGGGTGCGTGGCGATCGCACGCGCGGCGTGCCAGTCGGCACCAATGCAATGCGCCGCAGCGAGGTTGTCGATCGCCTCGGAGCTGCTGAAGAACCAGAGGTGCGCTGCGGGCCGGTCGAGCGCAGCGCGCAAGACAGCCGCCTCGGCCGCATCGAACGCCGGCGCGGTGCGCTCGTAGGCCGCCACGTGCGCAACCTGTGCGCCGGCCTCGCGCAAGGTTTGCGCGAGCCAGTCGCGCCCGCCGTCGCCGCGCACGATGAGCACGTTCGCGCCCGGCCAGTCGAGATCGCGCAACCGGGCCCAGAGGGACTCCGAATCGAACTGCGGCGCATCGCTCGCCGGCTCGACGACGCGATCGGCCGGCACGCCGAGCCCCATCAGCACGCGCGTCGTGCCCGGGCCGGGCGAGCTGGCGAGCAGTGCCGGCGGCCAGTGCGCGTCGGCGGGCCGCTGCGCGAAGAACTGCTCGGCGGCGTTGGGGCTGACGAAGACGACCAGCCGTTGATGTGCCAAGCCGCGCCACGCGGCGTGCAGCGCAGCCGGGTCGGCAACCGGCGCGATGCCGATCAGCGGCAGCGCGACCGCGTCGATCGAATGCGCGCGCAGCTGCGCTACCCAGTCGGCAGCCTGCGCCGCCGGCCGCGTGACGATCACGCGCATGTCGGCATGGTGCTCAGGGCGCCGCGCCCGCTGCAGCGGCAGCGCCGAGGTAGGCCTCGGCGCCGGCATCGCGCAGCGTTTGGGCGGCGTGCTCGCCGAGCGCGCGGGCCTGCGCGTCGGTGTGCGCCGGGCCGCTCACCTGCGCGCGCAGCAGCGGCGCGAGCGGCGTTTGCGCGTGGCCGAGCGCAACGCGCAGCGTCAGCGTGTCGCCGTGCCACACGGCATGCGCCGCCAGCGGCATGCTGCAGCTGCCACCGAGGGCGCGCGAGACGGCGCGTTCGGCCTGCACCGCGAACCAGGTCGGCCGGTGCGTCAGTTGGCCGAGCTGCTCGCGCAACGCCTGCGAATCGGTGCGCACCTCGATGCCGAGCGCACCCTGCCCGGCGCACGGCAGCATCGTCTCGGGCTCGAAGCGGCTGGCGATGCGCTCGGCCAGGCCCAGGCGCATCAACCCGGCGGCGGCGAGCACGATCGCTTGGTAGCCGCCTTCATCGAGCTTGCGCAGCCGCGTGTCGAGGTTGCCGCGCAGCGGCTGTACGTCGAGGTCGGGCCGCACGGCCAGCAGTTGCACGACCCGGCGCAGGCTCGAGGTGCCGACGACCGCGCCCTGCGGCAGCTCGGCCAGCGTGCGGTAGCGCGGCGAGACGAACGCGTCGCGCGGGTCTTCGCGCTCGAGCACGGCAGCGAGCTCGAAGCCGTCGGGCAAGTCCATCGGCACGTCTTTCAGCGAATGCACCGCGAGCTGCGCGCGGCCTTCTTCGAGCGCGGTCTCGAGCTCCTTGACGAACAGGCCCTTGCCGCCGACTTTCGACAAGCTGCGGTCGAGGATCTGGTCACCCCGCGTCGTCATCCCGAGCAGCTCGACGCGCATGCCGAAATGCTGGGTGAGCAAGTTGCGGACATGCTCGGCCTGCCAGAGGGCGAGGCGGCTCTCGCGAGTGGCGATCAGGGTGGTCCCGGCGGTCTCTGACATAGGGCGCGATGCTAGCAGGCGCATGTCTTGCATCGGTCCGCAGCAGCGGCTGATAGCATCGCCGCGCCCGTAACCGAATTACATGACCGAGGTGACCATGGCAACAGGCGTCAAGACGTCCACGAAACCCTCGGCGAAGGTCTCGGTGAACAGCAAAGCGAGAGGCAAGGCGAGCCTCGACGCGGCCGAGAAGAACCGCCCGCTGGTCGACGACATCCGCCTGCTCGGCCGCATCCTCGGTGACGTGATCCGCGAGCAAGAGGGCAAGCCGGCGTTCGAGCTGGTCGAGCGGGTGCGCCAGCTCTCGGTCGCCTTTCGCCTGAAAAGTGACACGCAGGCCGGCCGCGCCCTGGACCGATTGCTGAAGAACCTGTCGGGTGACCAGACCGTCAGCGTGATCCGCGCGTTCAGCTACTTCTCGCACCTCGCGAACATCGCCGAAGACCGCCACCACGTGCGCCGCCGCGATCACCACGAGCGCCAGGGCCACCTGCAGGAGGGGTCGCTCGCGATGACGCTGGAGCGCCTCGCGCGGGCCGACATCCGCGCCGCCGACATCGCCAAAACCCTCAGCACCGCCTACATCTCGCCGGTGCTCACCGCGCACCCGACCGAAGTGCAGCGCAAGAGCATCCTCGATGCCGAACGCGCGATCGCCGAGCTGGTCGAGCAGCGCGACGCCTTGCACACCGCGCGCGAGATGGCCGACAACGAAGCGCTGCTGCGCGCCCGCGTGATGCAGATCTGGCAAACGCGCATGCTGCGCACCGCCAAGCTGACGGTTGCCGACGAGATCGAGAACGCGTTGAGCTACTACCGCTCGACGTTTCTCAGGCAAATTCCGAAGATGTACTGCGAGCTCGAGAACGCCCTGCCCGGCCACGCGATCGGCTCGTTCTTCCGCATGGGCAACTGGATCGGCGGCGACCGCGACGGCAACCCCTTCGTCACCGCCGACACGCTGCGGATGGCGCTCGCGCGGCAGGCCGAGACGGTGCTGCGCTTCTACCTGACCGAAGCGCACGAGCTCGGCGCCGAGCTGTCGATTTCGGCGTCGCTCGCGCCGGTCAGCGCAGACATGACAGCGCTCGCCGCGCGCTCACCCGACCACAGCGTGCACCGCGAAGACGAGCCCTATCGCCGCGCGCTGATCGGCATGTATGCGCGGCTCGCGGCCACGCTCGAACTCTTCACCGGCACCGAGGCGCTGCGCCACGCGGTCGCGCCGCAAGACCCGTATGCCTCGGCCGACGAATTCCTCGCCGATCTCAAGACCATCGACGCCTCGCTCGCCGCGCACCACGCGCAAGCGCTCGCCAGCCCGCGACTCAAGCCGCTGATGCGCGCCGTGCAGGTGTTCGGCTTTCACCTGGCGACGGTCGATCTGCGGCAGAGTTCGGACAAGCACGAAGCGGTCGTCGCCGAGCTGCTCAAGGTCGCGAAGGTCGAGGCCGACTACAGCGGCTTGAGCGAAGACGCGCGCCGCACGCTGCTCGTGCAGCAGTTGAACGATGCACGCCCGCTGCGCGTGCGCGCTGCCGGTTATAGCGAGCACAGCGTCGGTGAGCTGGCGATCTTCGAGGCGGCGGTCGTGATGCTGAAGCGCTACGGTCGCGAGGCACTGCGCCACTGCATCATCTCGCACACCGAAGACGTGAGCGACCTGCTCGAAGTGATGCTGCTGCTCAAAGAAGTCGGCCTGCTGCGCGGCACGCTGGACGACGGCGCCATCTCCGACCTGATCGTCTCACCGCTGTTCGAGACCATCGGTGACCTGCGCAACGCCGCGCCGATCATGCGAGCGTTCTACGCGCTGCCCGGCATCACCGCGATGATGGTGAAAAGCGGCGCCGAGCAGGACATCATGCTCGGCTACAGCGACAGCAACAAGGACGGCGGCAGCTTCACCAGCAACTGGGAGCTCTACCGCGCCGAGATCGATCTGGTGGAACTGTTCACTGCGCTGCGCGCCGATCACGGCATCACGCTGCGCCTGTTCCACGGCCGCGGCGGCACGGTCGGCCGTGGCGGCGGCCCGAGCTACCAGGCGATCCTCGCGCAGCCGCCCGGCACGGTGAACGGGCAGATCCGGTTGACCGAACAAGGCGAGGTGATCGCGTCGAAATACGCACACCCCGAGATCGGCCGGCGCAACCTGGAAACACTGGTCGCGGCCACGTTGGAGGCGACCTTGTTGAACCCGACCAAGAGCGCGCCGAAGGCCTTTCTCGACGCCGCCGCCGCGATCAGCGACGCGAGCTTCAAGGCCTACCGCAAGCTGGTCTACGAGACCCCCGGCTTCACCGACTACTTCTTCAGCGCGACGCCGATCCGCGAGATCGCCGAACTCAACATCGGCTCGCGGCCCGCATCGCGCAAGGCCACGCGTGCGATCGAAGACCTGCGTGCCATCCCGTGGTCGTTCAGCTGGGGCCAGTGCCGCGTCGCGCTGCCGGGCTGGTGCGGCTTCGGCACCGCGATTGCGCAGTACCTCGGCAAGGAAACGGGCCACAACGCCAAGCAACGCGCCGAGCGCCTGGCGCTGCTGCAGAAGATGCACCGGCAGTGGCCGTTCTTCGGCACGCTGCTGTCGAACCTCGACATGGTGATCGCCAAGAGCGATCTGGCGATTGCCGCGCGCTATGTCGAACTCGTCGAAGACAAGCCGCTCGGCCGACGCGTCTTCGCGCTGATCAAGGCCGAATGGCAGGCGACTTCAGAGGCGCTCGCGCTGATCACCGGCGAGTCGAACCGGCTCGCATCGAACCCGTCGCTGGCGCGCTCGATCGAGCACCGTTTTCCGTACCTCGACCCGCTGAACC
>JANMWQ010000078.1:0-7926 GCA_031394085.1 Rhizobacter sp.
ACCAGCGTCAGCACGAACGGCCCGCGCGCCGAGTCGAACACGCACACCACCCGCTCGTTGCGGGCGAAGAGGCCAGGCACGCCGCGCGCCGTTTGCGGGTTGACCGAAAACAGATCGCCGGGCACGTGGATCATGCGCAGCAAGCGGCCGTCGCACGGCATGTGGATGCGGTGGTAATCCTTCGGGCTCAGGTAGAGCGTGGCGAACGAGCCGTTCTCGAATTGACGCGCGAGCGCGGCATCGCCGCCGACCAGCGCAGTGGTCGAATACGCGTGGCCTTTGGCCTGGAAGATCTGGTCTTTCTCGATCGCGCCGAACTGGCTGATCGCACCGTCGACCGGGCAGATCAGGTCGGCCGCTGCGATCGGGCGCGCACCCGGCTTGAGCGGGCGCGTGAAGAACGCGTTGAAGCTCTTGTAGCTGGCGATGTCGGGGTTCGCGGCCTCGCTCATGTCGACGCCGTATTTCGCGACGAAATCGCCGATCAGCTTGGTCGTGCGCGGCCCCCATTCGCGCGAGGCGCGCCAGCCCGCATAAGCCGTCAGCGCCTTCTTCGGCAGCAGGTATTGCGGGAGCACTTTGAGGCGATCGGACACGGGCACAGACCAGGGTTTGAGAACGGCCGGATTGTATCGACCGCACTTGCGAACGTGCTGCACTACAGTGGCCGCATCACCGACCGAAGCTGAACCGATGCCCGCCCGCCCCGCTCCGCACCTCGCCCCGCACTTTGCCCACTGGCCGCGCGCCCTGCCGCTGCACCTGACGATCCCCGAGACCCACCTGTTCCACAACGCCGAGGTCTCGGCCGCACGCTACCCCGACAAACCGTTCATCGTGTTCTACGACACGGCCATCACGTTCCGCGAGTTTCGCGACGAGTGCGAGCGCATCGCCGGCTACCTGCAGCACGCGTGCGGCGTGAAAGCCGGCGACCGTGTGTTGCTCTTCATGCAGAACAGCCCGCAGTGGATCCTCGCGTTCTACGGCATCCTGCGCGCCAACGCGGTCGTCGTGCCGGTGAACCCGATGAACCGCACCGAGGAGCTGCGCCACTACGTGCGCGACACCGGCGCCAGCGTCGCGTTCGTGCCGCAAGACCTGTGCGAGCAGATGCAGCCGCTGCTGGGCGGCGAGCCCGGCTCGGAGTGCGGCCTGCGCCACCTGATCGTCGCGACCTACAGCGACTGCCTGAAGAACCCAACCGACCTGAACGTGCCGAACTTCGTCGCCGAACGCCGCCGCCGTTTCGACGATGCGCGCATCACGCCCTGGGCCACGATGCTCGCGCGCGATCTGCAACCCGGCCCGCTCACCCAAGGCGCCGACGACCTCGCCGTGATGCCGTACACCTCGGGCACGACCGGCCACCCGAAAGGCTGCATGCACACGCACCGCAGCGTGATGAGCACGCTCGTCGGCGGTGTCGAATGGTTTGGGCGCACGCAGGATTCGGTGTTCCTCACGGTGCTGCCGTTGTTCCACGTCACCGGCCTCGCGGGCAGCATGAACGGGCCGCTGTACGCCGGCGCCACGATCATCGTGCTGCCGCGCTGGGACCGCGACACCGCCGCGCTGTGCGTGCAGCGCTACCAGGTCAACACCTTCCAGACGATCACGACGATGCTGGTCGACTTTCTCTCGAATCCGCGGCTGGCCGAGTACGACCTGAGCAGCCTGCGCGTGGTGCGCGGCGGCGGCGCGGCGATGCCGGCGGCCGTGGCGGCCAAGCTGTTCGCGCTCACCGGCCAGCACTTCATCGAGGGCTACGGCATGAGCGAGACGATGGCTGCCACGCACATCAACCCGATGCACCGGCCGAAGCCGCAGTGCCTGGGCATCCCGGTGTTCGATGTCGACGCACGCGTGGTCGACCCGTCCACCTTGCGCGAAGTGCCGCCAGGCGAAACCGGCGAGATCGTGGTCGACGGCGCGCAGGTGATGCGCGGCTACTGGAACGACGCAGCCGCGACCGCGCAGGCTTTCATCGAGATCGACGACAAACGCTTTTTACGCACCGGCGATCTCGCGCGGGTCGACGCCGACGGCTACTTCTTCATGGTCGACCGGTTGAAGCGGATGATCAACGCGAGCGGCTACAAGGTCTGGCCGGCCGAGGTCGAGGCGCTGCTGTACCACCACCCCGCGATTTTGGAGGCCTGCGTGATCGGGGCGCACGACGACAAACGTGGCGAGACCGTGAAGGCGCTGGTCGTGCTCAAGGAAGACCAGCGCGGCAGCGTCACCGAGCAGCAGGTCATCGACTGGGCGCACGCCCACATGGCGGTCTACAAGAGCCCGCGCATCGTCGAGTTCGTGCTGTCGCTGCCCAAGTCGGGCTCGGGCAAGGTGCAGTGGCGCGAGCTTCAAACGCAGGAGGCGGCGCGTCGCGTCGGCAGAGACGCATGACCCATCAACTCACCCTCACCGACATCGCAGACGACGAGGTTCGCAAGGCGATCGCCGCGCCGCTCGTCGAGTACAACGCCAGCCAGGTCGGCGCCAGCGGGCACCGGCCCTTGGTGGTGATGCTGCGCGACGCGACCGGCACGCCCGCCGGCGGCCTGTGGGGTCACACGGGCCACGAGTGGCTCTTCACGCAACTGCTCGTCGTGCCCGCGGCGCTGCGCGGGCGCGGCGTGGGGTCGCAGATCATGAAGCTCGCGGAAGACGAAGCGATCGCGCGCGGCTGCCGCGGCGCCTGGCTCGACACCTTCGAGTTCCAGGCGCGCGGCTTCTACGAACGCCTCGGCTACGTCTGCTTCGGCGAACTCCCGAATTACCCGACCGGTCATTCGCGGTACTTCATGCACAAGCCGTTACCGATACCACAGGAGACACCTCGATGACAGAACAGAGCCGCCATGCCGCGCGCCGCCGCAGCGTGCTGCTCGGCGCCGCCGCGCTGGCCGTGCCGTTCGCTTCGCGCGCCCAGGCGTTCCCGAGCAAGGCGATCACGCTGATCGTGCCGTGGCCGGCCGGCGGCTCGACCGATCGGCACCTGCGCGCGCTGGCCGAGATCGCGGCCAAGAACCTCGGCCAGAACATCATCGTCGAGAACAAGCCCGGCGGCGGCGGCACGACCGGCCCCGGCACGATGGCGCTGCAGGCCAAGCCCGATGGCTACACGATCGCGCAGTACCCGATGGGCATGGTGCGGCTGCCGCACATGCAGAACGTGCAGTGGGATCCACTGAAAGACTTCAGCTTCATCATCGGCGTGAGCGGCTACACCTTCGGCTTCACGGTGCGCGCCGATTCGCCTTACAAGACATTCAACGACTACATCGAGGCCGCGCGCAAAGCGCCCGGCAAGATCGACTATGGCTCGACCGGCACCGGCACCTCGCCGCACCTGCTGATGGAAGAACTCGCCGGCAACGCCAAGGTCGAGTTGAACCACGTGCCGTTCAAGGGCAACGCCGACCTCACGCAAGCGCTGCTCGGCGGCCACGTGATGGCGATGAGCGACGCCACCGGCTGGGACAAGTTCGTCGACGGTGGCCAGATGCGCCTGCTGGTCACCTTCGGCGAGCAACGCACCAAGCGCTGGCCCAACGTGCCGACCGCCAAAGACCTCGGCTTCAACGTCGTCTCGACCTCGCCGTACGGTATGGTCGGCCCGAAGGGCATGGACCCCGCCGTCGTCAAGACGCTGCACGACGCGTTCAGGAAGGCGATGGACGACCCGAAGCACATGGAAGTGATGGCCCAGCTCAACCAGGACCTCTGGTACCGCAGCGGCGACGACTACGCCAAGTGGGCGCGCGAGCAGTTCGCGAAAGACAAGACGCTGATCGACCGGCTCGGCCTCGCGGCGAAGTGATTCGCGGCGGCCAACAAAAAAGCAGGCCCGCAGGCCTGCTTTTTTTGCTGGCGCGGTGCGCGCCTACTTGATCGTGCTCAACTTCACTTCGCGGACCTTGCCACCCTCCACGACAGCGACACGCGGGTCGGCCGTCGAGCCACCGCGCTCGTCGACGCCGTCGACCGCACCCGGGTTCAGCTTGCCGGGGATGGTCTTGAAGGCCTTGTCGAGTTGGGCACGGATCAGGGTGGCATCGGTCACCGAACCGGCGAGCTTCATCGCCAACGCGGTCACGTGCACCGCGGTGTAGTTCAGCGAGACTTCCGAGCTCGGGTCGCGGCCCGGGTAGAGCTTCTGGAAGCGCTCGACATAGGCCTTGCTGTCGGCCGCGCTGTCGTCGATCACCGGCAGCACGCCGATCGAGCCTTCGAGCGACGCATAGCCGCCGCTGACCTTGCTGACCTCGTCCATCTTGGCCTGGTCGATGATGATGAAGCCACCCTTGAAGCCGAGCTCACGCGCCTGCTTGACGACCAGGCCGGTCGGCTCGCTGGCGCCGCCGATGAACAGCACATCGGGTTTGCCGGCGAGCGCGCGGCTGACCCCGCTGTAGAAGTCGGTCGCCTTGTTGTAGCTCATCGGGTTGTCGGCGACGATTTTGCCGCCTGCCGCTTCCCAGGCCGGCTTGAATGCGGCGTTCCAGGCTTTCGCGTAGTCGTGGTCGGCATCGGCGATTGCGACGTTCTTGCCGTACTTGCCCATCGCGTAGCGGATGAAGGGCTGGATGTAGCTGGTGAACTCGGGCGGGATGCGAAGCGTCAGCTTGTTGTTCGCGGCCGAGATCTGCGGCGTGCTGCTGTACGCGAGGATCAGGTACTTCTGCGCGACGTTGTTGGTCTGCAGTGCGTAGATGCCGCCGGAGTGCGGCACCAGGATGGCCGGGGTCTTGCTCTCCTGCACGAGGCGCTGCGCATTGATCGCGGTCTCGCTCGGGTTGTACTTGTCGTCGAGCGCGGCGATCTCCAGCTTGTACTTCTTGCCGCCGACCTCGAAACCGGCCGCGTTGATCTCGTCGGCGGCCATCTTCATGCCGTCGAGCACGTTCTTGCCATAGAGCGCGGCGCCGCCCGAGAGCGGGCCCGAGAAGCCGATCTTCACGACCTCTTGGGCGAACGCCGGTGCGGCCAGCGCAGCGGTCGTCACGAGCGCAGCGGCGATGCGGTTGAACTTGGAAAGCATGTCAGTCTCCTTCGGGGTTGTTTTCTGAAAACCTCTTGGGTCACGCACCGATGTAGGCCTTGCGCACCGCGTCGTTGTCGAGCAACGTCTGGGGGTCGCCTTCCATCACGATTCGGCCGCCCTCCATCACGTAGGCGCGGTGCGCGATCTTCAGCGCGGCGAATGCGTTCTGCTCGGCCAGCAGCACCGTGGTGCCAGCGCGGTTGATGCGCTGGATCACCTCGAACATCATCTTGACGACCAGCGGCGCGAGGCCGAGCGAGGGCTCGTCGAGCAGCAAGGCCTTCGGCCGACCCATCATCGCGCGGCCGATCGCAAGCATCTGTTGCTGGCCGCCGCTGAGCGAGCCCGCCGCGTCGTCCTTCTTCTCGTTCAAAATCGGAAACAAGCCCAGCACCTCGTCGAGCACCTTCTGGTTGCCGGCCTTGTCGCTGCGATGCACATACGCACCGAGCACCAGGTTCTTCAAGACCGACATGCCGGAGAACAGCTTGCGACCTTCCGGGCACTGCACCACGCCGGCCTCGACGATCTGCGAGGCCTTCATGCCGACCAGTTCGGTGTTGCGGAACTTGATGCTGCCGCTGGCCGCCCGGTGCAGGCCGCTGGCGGTCAGGAACATCGAGCTCTTGCCCGCGCCGTTGGCGCCCAGCAGCACGACGAGCTCGCCCTCCTTCGCGTTCAGGCTCACGCCGTTGAGCGCGCGAAAGCTGCCGTAGCTCAGCGAGACATTCTCAAGCACCAGCATCGGCCACCTCCAGGTGGTCGATGCCGGCATGGTCGGCACCGAGATACGCGTCGATCACGGCCGGGTTCGCGCGCACTTCGGCTGGCGAGCCCTCGGCGATCTTCTCGCCGTAGTTGAGCACCAGGATCTTGTCGGCCAGGCTCATGATCATGTCCATCTTGTGCTCGATCAGACACACCGTCAGGCCGCTCGCGATCATCTTGCGGATCAGCGCCGCAAGGCCCACCGTCTCTTCCGGGTTCACGCCGCCGGCGGGTTCATCGAGCATCACCAGCGTCGGCTCGGTCGACAGCGCGAGCGCGAACGCGACGCGCTTGCGCTCCTCTTGCGAGATGTCGCCGGCGAGGCGGTTCGCGATGTGCGAGAGGCCGACGAAATCGAGCGCGTCGCGCGCCTTCTGGCGGCAGATGCGCTCTTCTTCTTTCAGGCGCGCACTGCCCCACAGCACGTCCAACAGCCCGGCGCGCGTGCGCAGGCGGTGGCCGACGATCAGGTTGTCCAGCACGGTCGCCATGTCGAACAGCGCGGTGCTTTGAAAGGTGCGCGAGATGCCGAGTTGCGCGACCTGGTCGGTGCGCAGGCGGGTGATGTCTTGCCCCCTGAAGACGATGCTGCCCGCGCTCGGCCGGTGGGTGCCGCCGATCAGGTTGAACAAGGTCGTCTTGCCGGCGCCGTTCGGGCCGATGATGGCGTTGATCTTGCCGGTCTCGATGACGGTGCTGACGTCGTTGACAGCGGCCAGCCCGCCGAAACGTTTTGTCAGGTTGGCGACCTTGAGGATGGGCTCGCAAGACGAATCAGACACGGCTCGCTCCCTCGCGCAACGCGGTGACCGCAGCAGGCGCCGCACTGGGTGCGGCAACAGGCACCGCCCGCGACGCCTTGCGTGCGCGCCAGCCCATGAAAGTGCCCACGATCCCGTTCGGCAGGAAGATCACCAGCAGCACCAGGATCGGCCCGAACACGATGAAGCGGTACTCCTGCAGGAACTGCAGATACTGTGTGAGCCATGGCATCGCGAGCGCGCCCAGCAGCGGGCCGAGCAAGGTGCCGATGCCGCCGATCAACATGTACATCGTCATGTCGAAGGTGTTCTCGACACCGGCGATGCCCGGCCCGAGAAAGCGCACGAAGCCGGCGTACAGACCGCCCGCCATGCCGGCGTAGAAGACCGACAACATGAATGCGAGCAGCTTGTTGCGCATCAGGTTGATGCCGAGCGATTCGGCCAGCTCTTCGCTGTTGCGGATCGCGACGAAGGTGCGGCCCATCAGCGAGCGCACGATGCGGCTCATCACCCACACGCCGAGCACGAGGAAGACGAACACGAGGTAGTAGAGCGTGCGCGGCGTGTCGAACGCGATCGGGCCCATCGGGGTCATGAAACCGCCGGGCGCCGGGATGCCGATGATGCCGACCGTGCCGTGCGTCAGGCCCTCCCACTTCTCGATCACGAGGTACATGATGTAGCCGACGCACAGCGTGAAGATCGAGAAGAAGTGGCCCTTCAGCCGCAGCGAGACGATGCCGACGAAGAAGCCGAGCGCCGCCGCCGTGAAGCCCGACAGCGCGAAGGCCCACCAGAACGGCCACTGGTGGTCGACCGTCAGGATGCCGACCGTGTACGCGCCCACCGCCATGAAGCCGCTGTGCGCGAGGTTGAACTGGCCCGTGTAGCCGGTGACGAGGTTCAGGCCGATGGTCGCGAGCGCGAAGATGTAGGCGGTCGACATCACGGTCAGGTGGTAGTCGTTCTTCGCGATGAAGGGGAACAGCAGGCCGAGCACGGCCAATAGCGTCCAGCCGATCCGGCCTTGCAGGAAGCTCATCAGCGTGCGCCCTTCGTGAAGATGCCCTGCGGCCGCACCGACAGGATCAGCACCAGCAGCCCGAACGCGACGATGTCTTTGTAGTCGGTCGACAGGTAGAACGCGCCGAAGCTCTCGGCAAAGCCGATGATCAAGCCGCCAACGATCGCGCCCGGTACGCTGCCCATGCCGCCGAGGATGATGATCACGAACGCCTTCGTGATCACGAGGTTGCCCATCGCCGGGTAGACGAGGTTGATCGGCGCATACAAGGTCGCGGCGATCGCGGCGAGCGCACCCGAGATCGCGAAGGTGAGCATCGC
>JANMWQ010000119.1:0-7480 GCA_031394085.1 Rhizobacter sp.
GTGTGAACTATTTGCGAACCGCGATTTGACCGCTCAGCGAGTCACCCAGACCATCGGCGTCGCGCCCGCCCTTCGCAACCCGCAGGTTGTTCCCTCCCAGCACATAAGCGACGTCGGTCGTGACGACCGGTACTGGCAGCGTTCCGGCGAAAACGCCCTTCGAGAAGGTCACGCCGATGTATTTGACAGGCACGGCGTTGGCCGTCACTTTTGCACCCGTCGCAAGCGTGTAGGTCTTGGTCACATCTTTTTTCGACAGGGTGCCGGTGGCAGTCAAGTCTTGGCTCGAGGCTGCCGTTGCGCAGGTGGCAACGCCGTCGTAAGACAGGCTTTGCCGCTCTCGCAGGCGGCCACGATGACGATTGGGGCGAGACTTCACGCGGCACCGTCGCGTTTCGCTCACGGCCGCACGACATCTGTTCGCGTCATGCGGCACGGATGACGCGATCGAGCGTCGATACGAGCAGCGAACTCATCGACAACGGTTCGCAGGTGCTCGTGCTGCGGCCCGACCGCTCAACCCGCGGCGCGTGCCGCAGCCGTGCCGGCACGCGTGCCTTGGTACAGCGCCTCCTCGAACACCGAATAGGCCGAGAGGTCGCTGTGCGCGAAGTGGATGCGGCCGTGGCGCGTGGCCTTCGGTTCGGCCAGCGCGCGCAGCGCGGCGCTGCTGCGCAGACCCGGCACCGGCACGCTCATCGCGTGGCCGTAGCGCATCAGGTCGACCTGCTTGAGCTTGGCCGTTAAGTCAGGGTGCACACGCGCGAGTTCGGCGACGACGGCGCCCGACCACATCGACCACGTGTCGCCGAGCAGCCTCGCGCGCTGCGCGGCGAGTTGCGCGGGCGTGTTGCCGCCGAGCGCCCAGTAAGTCGTCAGCACGGTGGGGCCAGGGACCTGCCGCGTGCTCTGGTGCATCGCGTCGACATAGCCGAGCGTGGGGTTCGCATTGCCGGCGTCATAGCGCACGTTGTCCCACGAGAGCGGCGCGCCGGGGCGTTCTTCGAGCGCGTCGGTCAGGTGCAGGTTGCCGACGAGCCACGGCGAGTGGGGCATCGCCTGCGCGGCTTGCGTGAGCGCGGCGGGCGGTGAATCGACAAGGCGCGCGGCGATGAAGAGCGGCACCGCGAGCACGAGCTGCGGAGCCGTCCAGCGCTCGGTGCGTTGCTCGCGCGTGCTCCACACATCGACATTCACCTCGTCGCGGCCTTCGACGACGCGCAGCACCACGCGCCCGGTGTGCGTGCGCTCGCGCAACGGCGCGGCCAGCTGGCGCGCGAGCCAGGCGTTGCCTTCGGGCCAAGTGAGCACGCCATCGCGTTCGTCCGCGTTTTTGTTGCCGTCGTCGCCGGGCGCATGAAAGCCGTGCCGACTCGCGAAATAGTGCAGCCCGGCCCAGGCCGAGACTTGGCCCGCGCCGGCGCCGTAGTCGTCGCGGCAGCAGTAGTCGAGGTACCAGCGCAGCGCCGGCGCGGTGAGCCGTTGCGCATCGAGCCAGGCCGCGAACGTGACCGCGTCGAGCGCATCGAGCCGCGCGCCCCACGCGCTGCGCGCGGTCGGCATCGCGAACGCGCCGCCCGCGCTCGCGGCATCGACGGCGGCGCCGAACTGGCGGTATTGCGCGAGCGTGTCGGCACGCTCGGATTCGGGCAGCGCATCGATCGGCGGCAGCAGGCCGTCGTGCCAGAAGCCGTCGATGTGCAGCCGCTCCTGCGGGCTGTGGCACAGCATGCGTTCGTCGTAGACGGCACGGCCGCGTTCGGTGCGGCGCACGCCGAGCGATTCGAGCAGCGCGATGACCTCGACCGCGCGCTCGCCCGGCACCGGCAGGTAGTGCGCGCCGAGCGGGCAGCGCATGCCGGCGATCTGGTGGCCGCGGCTGTTGCCGCCGGGCTCGTCTTCGAGGTCGAGGAGATGCACGTCGTCGATGCCGGCACGCGCGAGCTCGCGCGCGGCGGCAAGGCCCGAGATGCCAGCGCCGACGACGATCGCGCCGACCCGTCGCGTGACCTCGGGCGCCGACACGCCGCCCGCTTTGCGATCGCGCAGCCGGTGACCGCGTTCGGCATTCGCGCCGACCCAGTCACCGCTGTAGCGCGGCGGATCGGTGCGGCTGCAGCCGACCAGCGGCGCGAGCGCGGCACCGACGAGCAGCGTGCGGCGATCGAGCCCGGTCACTGGCTCGTTCACTGGCTCGTTCACTGGTGCACCTTGCCCCATTCGGCCTCGAAGGTCTGCACCAGCACCTGGTTCGACAGCCGGTTCACTTCGGTCGGCACGCGCGCCATGTCGAGCGGAAAGTTGAACAGCGTCGGCAGATCGGCCACGCTCAGAAAGCGCAGGCCGTCGGGCAGCGCGGTCGGCAGGCGATACGGTCGCCGGCTCGCGACGATGAAGCCCCATTCGCCGAAGCTCGGCACGTGCGCGTGGTACGGCATGGTCGTGAGGCCGGCAGCCTCGACCGTGGTCGCGACGGTCCAGAAACTCTGGCGCGCGATCAGCGGTGAGGTCGTCTGCACGACGGCATACCCGCTCGCGCTCAGGTGCTGGTCGATCAGCCGGTAGAAGCTCGAGGTGTAGAGCTTGCCGATCGAGAAGTTGGTCGGGTCGGGGAAGTCGACGACGATCACGTCGTAGCTGCCGACGTTCGCTTCCAGCCACGCGAACGCATCGGCGTTGACGATCTGAAGCTTCGGCGACAGCAGCGCGTCGTGGTTGAGCTGGCGCAGCAGCGGCTGGGTCGAGAACAGCGCCGTCATGCGTGGGTCGAGCTCGACCAGCGTGACGTGTTCGACGCTCGGGTATTTGAGGATCTCGCGCGCCGCCATGCCGTCGCCACCGCCGAGCACCAGCACGCGCTTGGCCGCGCCCTGCGCCGCCATTGCCGGGTGCACCAGCGCCTCGTGGTAGCGGTACTCGTCGCGCGAGTGGAACTGCAGGTTGCCGTTCAGGAACAGCCGCACGCCCTGCGGGCTCGCGGTGACGACGACGCGCTGATAGGGCGTCGATTCGCTGAACAGCACGGTATCGGCATAGAAGCGGTCTTCGGCCCAGGTCGTCACCTGATCGGCGCTGATGAAGACGACCAGCAGCGCGGCTATCGTCAGCACACAGGCCACCGCGTGCGAAGCGACGCGCCGCAGCTCGCCGCGAAACAGCCACAGCGCCCAGACCGCCACGGCCGCATTCAGCAGCCCGAAGAACGCACCGGTGCGGATCAGCCCGAGCTGCGGCACCAGCAGCAGCGGGAACGCGATCGAGACCGCGAGCGCGCCGAGGTAGTCGAAGGTCAGCACCTGCGAGACGAGGTTCTTCAGTCCGTGGCGTTCCTCGCCGCTGCCCCTGAATTGGCGCTTCAGAATGCGCATCACCAGCGGAATCTCGAGCCCGACCAAGGTGCCGACCAGCATCACCATCGCGTACAGCGCGAATCGAAAAGACGGGCTGCTGAGCGACTGCAGCGCGAACAGCGCGGCCGGCATGAGCCCGCCGGCCAGCCCGACCAGCAACTCGATGCGCAAAAAGTGCGCGATCAGCTGGCGCTCGAAGAAGCGCGACAGGTACGAGCCCACGCCCATCGCGAACAGGTAGGTGCCGATGACGGTCGAGAACTGCAGGATCGAGTCGCCGAGCAAGTAGCTCGCGAGCGTGCCCGCGGCGAGCTCGTAGACCAGGCCGCAGGCGGCCACAACGAACACCGAAGCGAGCAACGCGACTTCGGCGGGGCGGATGGGCGACGCCGGGGGCGCGTCGTCAAAAGAATCGGCCATGCCCGCGCCGCTCAGCCGATCAGCGGGTTGCGCACCGTGAGACTCGGGAAGCGGTTGAAATCACGGTCAGCGGACCAGAGTTCACGCACGCCGTTGCCGATGCAGATGGCCGCGATGCGCGCGTCATGCACACGCGGCCCCGTGATCTTGCCGGACAGAATCAGTTCGCTGACGAGCCGCCAATGGTCGGGGCTTTCATGCAGCACCTGCAGCGAGGGCGACTCGAGCCACGCACTGACCGCAGCGATCGCGACCGTCGCTTTCGTCGGCGGGTTGAAGACTTTGGGGTGAGTCGATGTGGAGACGAATTCGTGCAGGCACGACCACGGAATCGCCCAAGCGCCGCGCCCCTCGGCGAGTAAAGCCATGCAGGCGGCGGCACGCTCGTGAAATGGCGAATCGGTGCGGTGTGCATACACCAGCAGATTCGTGTCGACCGCGATCACCCGCCGCGGCCTTCATAGGTCATCAGGATGATCTCGTGCATCGACAGGTGCGCCACTTCAGGCTGCAAGCCTTGCCCGCCTACGCTGCAATCGCGCAGCTTAAACGGCTTGACCTTCAGCGCGCGATCGGCCACCACCTTGCGCAGGCCCTGCTCGACCAGTGAGCGCAGCGTTTCGCCATCGCGTGCGGCAATGGCGCGCACCTGATCGAGCAGCGGGTCGGAGATTTCAAGCGTGGTTTTCATCGGGACGCTCCGGTGTAAAAGTATGGCTGCCCATACTTTATCACCCCGCTATCCACATCAGCCATGCACCGCCGCCGCCACGATCAGCCCGACCGCGATGCACATCGCGCCGACGACGATCGCGAGCGCGACGTTTTTCTTCTCGATGATCTCTTCCCACAGGTCGTAGGGCGTGAGCCTGTCGACGATCACGAAGCAGACCCAGAAGATCGCTACGCCGATCAGCGCGAACATGATCGAACCGACGATGACGCCGGGCTTCATCCACTCAATTCCCATCATGGCGAACCTCCAGTCGAAACATTGCTGACGCTAACGCGGCGGCGATCATTTGTGGCCGCCGCCGGATGAAAAACCGCCATACGCACCGCCGCTGGTGCCGTAGCCGCCGCCGCTGCGGTCGCTGCTGCCGCCGCAGCGGAACAGCATCGACACGACGATCAGGATGAACACGCCGAGAAAAATCTTCGCGAGCAGCGACGAGCCATTGAACGAGGTCGGCAGCGCATCTCGCTGCAGGGCCGCGCGCTTGTCCGGCGCGAGGCCAAAGGCTTTCATCACCGCATCGGCCGATAGCGTTTCGCCGCCGGACCAGACCACTTCCTG
This sequence comes from Rhizobacter sp., assembly GCA_031394085.1. GTDB lineage: Bacteria > Pseudomonadota > Gammaproteobacteria > Burkholderiales > Burkholderiaceae_C > LMDS01. The sequence goes on from JANMWQ010000119.1 coordinate 5,068, forward strand.
CTGCACTTGGTCACCACGGCCGCCACCGGTCTGCTCACGATTCAACCGCTTCGCCGCCGCGCTGCCGGTGCCCTGGTAGTCGGTGTTGAAGGTGCGCTGGGTCTGCGTGACCTGCCAGTAGAACTCGCCGAGCACGTAGGTGACCTTGCCGGTGTAGTCGTAGAGCTTGCGATAGACCGCGTCTTCGTACGTGACGATCTGGCCGGTGCCCGACGGCACGCCGGTCAGCGGCGCCGTCCAACTCCAGCCGTCTTGCGCGTCGACGATGAAGGCGAAGCCTTCGGTGCGGTGGTACAGCAGGTACTCGCGCCAGAAGCTCTGTTCGTCTTCGGAGCTCGCGGGCACCTCGCAGCGCTCGGCGTAGCCGACCACCTGCCACGGCAGCGCCGCGGTGCCGAGCGCGAGCGTGCCGACGGTGCCGAGCGAGATCAGCGGCTCCGACCCGTTGACCTGCGCGTAGTGCCGCAGCTCGCCGCCGACGCCCTGGGAAACGTCCACGACCGAGTGGCACTGATGACAGACGATCGATTGCGTCGTTGCGAGCTTCACTTCGAGGGACGCGCCGCAATTCGGGCAGTCGACCGCGCGGCCTTTCAGCGTTTTCTCGGCCGCTTCGGCGAGGCCGGTCATCGCGAGCTCGCTGATCGCGACGGATCGACCGACCGACCACCGCGCCGTTGCCGTGTCGCCCGCGTCTCTGTAGTCGAGCGTGCCGACTTCGCCGCGCGTGTTGCGCAGGTCGGCGACGACGAAGCCGCGTTCGAGGGTCGGCGGGTACGGCAGCTCGCCCTGCGCCGCGAGCAGCTTCGCGGTCGAGACCGCCGCCACCGACCACACCTGCCCGGCGACGAGTACCTGCGCGCCGGCCTTCAGGCTCGTCGCACTCGGCGCATCGCCTGCGAGCGGTGCCTCGAATGCGATCACGTAGCGGCCGTTGTCTTCGCTCAGCCAGCCCGATTTCTGGCCGCCCGCGCCGCCGTCGAACAGCGCATGCCACTCGTTCCAGGTGCCCTCGGCGTACTCGTACTGCAGCCGGCCGACGAGCGTGAACGACGCCCCGTGGTAGGTGCCGGCGGCACCGAGCTGCAGCGGCGAGTGGTCGTCGAACAGCTCGGCGCTCTCGCCGATCTTGCGCAGCGCGTCGCCCTCGCGCACGACCGTGCTCTTGCAGAAACTGCAGACGGCAAAAGCAGACGCGACCGATCGGAACTCGACCGGCGCGCCGCAGTTCGGACACGCAGCGCGGTAGACGCGCTGCGGCGTGAGATCGGTGGCCAAGTGGCGAAGCGGCGGTGACGTGACCTGGAAGTGGCCTAGACCAGCTTCTTCAGCAGCTCCGCCTTCTTCGCATCGAACTCGTCCTGGGTCAGGATGCCCTTGGCCTTGAGTTCACCGAGTTTTTCGAGCGTGGCCATCACGTCCTCGGGTTTGACGCCGGCAACGCCCGCAACCCCCGCCAACGGCGCCTCAGGCACGCCCGGCTTCAAGCCTTGGCCGAGCTGCTGCGCCATCACCTGCCCGAGCGCGACGCCCGCGCCGAGGCCGATCGCATCACCGACCACACCACCGCCGCCCGCGCCCTCGGCGAACTTCGGGATCGACTGCGCGGTCTGGTATTGCATGAACTTGCCCATGTCGCCGACCATGCCCATGCCGATCTTCTGGTCGAGGATTTTTTGCAGCTCCTCGGGCAGCGACACGTTTTGCATCGTGACCGCTTCGAGCTTCAGGCCGAGCGCGGCGAACGATGGCGCCGTGGCCTCCATCAGCAATTTCGCGAACTCGACTTGGTTCGCTGCAAGATCGAGAAACGCCACGCCGCTGGACGCGACCGCATCCGAGATGTGCTGCAGCATCAGCCCGCGCAGTTGGCCGTCGAGATCGGCGACGGTGTAGGTGTCGCGCGTGCCCGAAATCTCGGTGTGGAACAGCTTCGGGTCGGCGATGCGAAAGCTGTAGTTGCCGAACGCACGCAGCCGCACCGCGCCGAAGTCTTTGTCGCGGATCGTCACCGGCTGGGTCGTGCCCCAGCGCTGGTCGATCTGCTGGCGCGTGCTGAAGAAGTACACGTCGCTCTTGAACGGGCTCTTGAAGAGCTTGTCCCAGTTCTTGAGGTAAGTGAGGATCGGCAGCGTGGCCGTGGTGAGCGTGTAGCGGCCGGGGCCGAACACATCGGCCAGCTTGCCTTCGTTGATGAACACGGCCATCTGCGATTCACGCACCGTGAGCGAGCCGCCGTTCTGAATTTCGCGGTCTTCCATCGGAAATCGCCAAGCCAGCGTGCCGTCGCCGGGCTCCATCCACTCCAGGATGTCGATGAACTGTTTCTTGATGAAATCCATCAGTGCCATGGCGCGAAGCTCCTTGCGAAACACCCGTGAATTCGGGTGCGGCGAATAATACGCCGGACGTT
>JANMWQ010000120.1:0-7199 GCA_031394085.1 Rhizobacter sp.
TGGGACGACGAGCTTCTGGCGTTGCTCAACATCCCGCGCGAGGTCCTGCCCGAGGTGCGGCCGTCGAGCCATTTGTTCGGCCATACCGCGGCGAAATGGCTGGGCTCTGAAGTGGCGATCGGCGGCGTGGCCGGCGACCAGCAAAGCGCTCTCTTCGGGCAGGCCTGCTTTCGGGCGGGCCTCGCGAAGAACACCTACGGCACCGGCTGCTTCATGCTGATGCACACCGGCGCGCAGTTTCAAACGTCGACCAACGGCCTCATCACGACCAGCGCCGCGCAGCCGACCGCGACCCCGGAGTTCGCGCTCGAAGGCAGCGTGTTCATCGGCGGCGCGGTCGTGCAGTGGCTGCGCGACGGCCTGCGTGCGATCAAGGGCAGCGGCGAGGTTCAGTCGCTCGCCGAGAGCGTGCCCGACAGCGGTGGCGTGATGTTCGTGCCCGCCTTCACCGGCCTGGGCGCGCCGTACTGGCAGGCCGATGCGCGCGGCGCCATCGTCGGCCTGACGCGCGGCAGCACGGTCGCGCACATCGCGCGCGCGGCCCTCGAGAGCATCGCGTTCCAGAGTGCGGCGCTGCTGACCGCGATGAGCCGCGATGCGGTCGCGGCGGGCGGCGCACCGGTGGCCGAGCTGCGCGTCGATGGCGGTGCCTGCGTCAACGACCTGCTGATGCAGTTCCAGGCCGATTTGCTCGGTGTTCCGGTCGTGCGGCCGCAGGTGATCGAGACCACGGCGCTGGGTGCGGCGTACCTCGCGGGCCTGTCGTGCGGTCTCTACCGCAACCTCGACGAACTCGCGGCGCAGTGGCGGGCCGAGCGCACGTTCTACCCGACGATGTCACGCGAACGCGCGGCGGAGCTGATGACGAATTGGGAGCGTGCGGTGCGGCAGACGGTGGCTGTATAAAGTCGTACCGCGTTATGGCTCGTGTGCGCTCACCCTGTCAGACTGCTATGGAGAATCCGATGAGCACTGTTGAAGTTGGTGTCAAAGAGGCCGTGAAGCAAGCCTTCGAGTATGTCCAGGAGCTGTTCCAGGGCGAACAATTGAGCGATATCGGGCTCGAGGAGGTCGAGTACCACGAAGCGTCGGCGTCTTGGTTGGTCACCGTGGGCTTTTCCAGGCCCTGGGACGCGGTCAACGGTGCGTTCGCCGCCTTTGCGGGAGCGCGTGCCAAGTCGCGCTCGTTCAAGGTCTTGACGATCACGAACGGAAACGTTGTGTCGTTGCGCGATCGAAGCAAGATGGCTGCCTGATCCATGGGGTCGCTGGCCCTCGACGCCAACATCCTCGTTCTTCTGATTGTCGGATTGGTCGAGCGCAAAGCGATCTCGGCGCACAAGCGGTCCAGACAGTTCACCGAAGTTGACTTTGACCTGCTACTGACATTCATCGGTGGATTCCATCGTTTGATCGTCACGACATCGGTCCTGACCGAAGCGTCCAACCTGCTCGCTCACACGAACGACGCGATGCGCACTCGCTTACTCGGCGCGTTGGCCGTATTCGTCGGTACCGTCGAAGAGGAGCGCCCGCGGAGTGCCGAGGTCGTGAAGGAAAACGCCTTCACTCGCCTCGGGCTGACAGATGCGGGCCTGATGACTTGCATCCGATCAGGTCATGCCTTGCTGACAGCAGATCTCGACCTGTACCTCGCCGCAGCCGAGCTCAGCGCAAGCGTTCATAACTTCAATCACTTGAGGCAACAGCACCTTCTGTCGTAAGGACGGGAATTCGACTGCACCGCACGTTTCCTGGCGCATGACGCCTGGCCGGGCGCCCGATGCATCAGCCCTTCGCTTGCGCGAGCGCCCGCGCGGCGCCTTCGGGCATCTGCCCGGCCCAGCTGCGCTCCATCTCTTCGTAGTCGGCGTGGTCGACCTCGGTCACGTCGGTCGCGCCGTGGTGCGCGATGAGATCGAGTTCGAGCGCGGCGGTGCTGGCGGCTTCTTGCTGGGCTTCGTGCTGGCGATCCTTGACCATCACGGCCAGACGTGAGCGCAGCTCGCCCAGGCCCGGCGAAGACCAGTCCCAGACGAGCTTCTCGAGCTGTGTCAACGCCTTGGTGATCACCCGCACCGGCAGCGCCTCGACTGCGGCATAGCCTTCGGTGCGCAGCGTGCGCTCGACCAGATCGAGGTGGCGCATCAACTGGCGCGAGCTGGGGTGCTGCTGCATCAGCGCGTACAGGTCACGGCGCATGCGGCGCACGCGCTCGCGTTGCTCGTCGCGGGCCTGCGCGCGCAGGCTGCTCGCCGGCACGCCCAGCGTCACGTTGCCCTGCTGCACGCTGATCGGCCGCTGCAGAAAGCTGCGCACCGTCTTCATGGAGCTGCCGAGTTGCGATTTCAGGTGGTTGAGCATGGTGCTGTCGCGCGAGTTCGTTGGAACGAATTCTTTCAGTTCCGACAGTAACCGGCTACCTCGAAGCACGGGTGTGAATTTGTCGCGCAGCACCCGGTTCGCCGGGCCCAAACGTGAACCTTGTCGCAGCGCGGCATCAGGGCGCATCACGCCCAGGGGTCGTGCGCGCCAATCGACCACAAGTGTCCCTCCGGGTCGACGCAGCTGAAACCGCGGCCGCGGTGGTCTTCGTCGTTGATCGCCATCGGCATGGCGACGCCAGCCGCCGTGACCCGCGCGTCCGGACGCCGATCGTGCAACGCCGCGCGCCCCTACAAGCTGCCACTGCCGCGCAGCTTCTCGAGCCGGAGCGCCAAGTGCTGCTGCAGCTCGCACATGCGCTTTCGCATCGCGTCCGCCTTCGCCGCATCGGGCTCGGTTTCGATGACCTCGCGCAGCGCGGCGATTTGCTGCATCGTCTCGACCTCGGGCGGCACGAAGCCCGCGTCTTTTAGCGCCTTGAACGCCATGCGCAGCTCTTCGGGCGTCTGCGCGTACCCATCGGCCAGGTCGAGCGGCTTGCCCCAGCTCGCGGCCGATTGCAGCTCGCCGCTGCGTTGCGCGTCGCGCAGGCTCTGCGCGATCTGTTCGTCGATGGTGGGCATGGTGGGGCTCCTTCGATGATCAACGTCTGACTTTCACCCTCGGTCGAAGCGTACCGCGCCGGGCGAGTCGGTCGCAAGCGCGGCTCAGACTTCGAGCGGCGCCATGCGGCACGACGATCGGTCTGCGAAGGCGCCGCCGGGCAGTCCCCAAGCGTGCGCGTAGACCAGACTGCTGTCTGAGTTGACTTGAATCGTGATCTCTTCGCGGAAGACCGCGGAGTCGTCGCGCGGCCCGCTGCGAAAGATTGCTTTGACTTCGACTGCCGTTGCGGCATCGGTCATCACTTCAATGTGCGGCAACACCACCGGAATTTCCGACATCACGGGCCACAGACAAAGGTTTCCATTCGGACCGGTTCCGAGCAAAGTCGACTCAGTGTGAACGGTCGCGCCGGTGCCCAGCGTGGCCTTGTACATCAGCAAAACCGCGCGCCCGCCTTCCAGCGCTTGAACCGTCAGTTCACCCCGGAAGGCCTCGTTTTCTTCGTTCACGCCTTCGCCGCGGAAGGTTGTCGAACCGGATGCGAGCGCGTCAAGGAGGTTCATCGGTGGTGTTCAGTCGACGTTCGACGCGCGTGGCGCAAGCCCAGCCGGCCGGCCCAGTGCTCGGTCAGCGGAGTGCTCGGCTTGCCCAGGCGGCGCTCGTTCAGCAGCGCCCGGCCGACCGATTTGTCGGTGGCACGCGCGGCGGCGGCGAGCAGGGTCTGGTCGATCAGGTCGCGCTGCGCGTGGCTGCCGCCGAAGCGGCTCGCCAGTGCGCGCACCGGGTAGAGGGTTTCGATCGCCTCGTCGAAGCGCGCTCGCGCGAACGCGAGCATGCCGCGCATCAGCGGGCCGCCCACGTCGCGTGCGACGCTGCGGTTGCTGCCGCCGCTGCGCTCGGCGTGCAGCGCGACCTGGCGCGCCCAGGCTTGCGCGCGTGCGAAGTCGCCGGCGCCGATCAGCGCGAGCAGCGCATGCAGGTCGTTGAACGGGTAGACGCCGGCGGCGTGCTCCGACACATCCCAGCCCGCCGCGAGTGCGCCCCAGCGCGGGCCGACGTCGACGGCCAGCAGGTGCAGCCGCCACAGCAGCGCCGACGCATCGACGTGCTGCAGCGTGATTTGCGCGGGGTCGGCCTTCAGGTGCGCGTCGAACAGACGCAGCGCCTCAGTGTGGTCGAGCGCTTCGAGCGCGAACAGCGCCTGGTGCCAGCCGAGGTGGCTCGCGAATCCGTTGCCTTCGGCCCAGTCGCCGTGCCACTGCGTCATCCACGCGCCGCCTTCTTCGTGGCGACCCTGCATCTCCATTACATGCGCGACGGCGTGGATCGCCCACGGCACTTTCGCGCTGCCGCTCAGTGCGCGCCGGCCGGTCTCTTCGGCCTGCGCGTAGAGCTGGCACTCCTCCAGCCCGAACGCGTATTGGCCGAGCACGTAAGGCTGCAGCGCATCGGCTTCGCTCCACTCGGGCAGCACGCGGGCGACGCGCTGGCGCAGATTCGTCGTATCGCCGCGGTAGAAGTCGAACAGGTGCGCCCACTGCAGCGCGAGCGCGTCGCGCGGGTGCGTCAGCAGGATCGCCTCCCACTCGCGGCAGGCGCCGTGCCAGTCGCCGGCGAGCAGCGTGTGCAGCGCGACCAGGTGATCGCGTTCGCGGTGGTTGGCGCGCGCGATCATCGGCTCGATGCGGTCGAGCAGCGCGCGGGCCTCGGGCGCGAGCGCGGGCTCGGTGAGGCTGAGCAAGAAACCGGCATGCATCAGCAGCGGAAGCGGCCACTGCGGATCGGCGGCGTGCGCTTCGGCGAGGTCGTCGATGGGCGTGCCGTAGAACGACATCATTCGCCACAACGCGCGCTCGGTCGCCGCGATCGCGTCGACCGAGCGGGTGCTGACGGCATTGCCGCGCGGGTCGAGCATCTCTGACTCAGAGACTGGGAGTTGTTTGAATCGGCTCCCTCTCCGTCTGGGAGAGGGTTGGGGTGAGGGCTCGCAATGCGAGACTGTGCGCGGCACCGCCCCTCACCCCAGCCCTCTCCCCAGAGGGGCGAGGGAGCAAACACGAGTCCGGTGTAGACATGCTCACAGCTCAGTTGGAACGTGCCGGTGCAATCGGCCACGCCCGCTGCGCCGGCCGCATGCGCTCGTACGCACGCGAGACCTGCAGCACGCCGAGGTCGTCGAAGCGGTGGCCGACGATCTGCAGCCCGATCGGCAAACCGCTCGCGGTGTAGCCGCAGTTGATGCTCGAGGCCGGTTGCTCGCTCATGTTGTACGGCAGCGTGAACGCGATGTGCTCGAACGGCGTGGCCGGGTCGTCGGTCGGGCCGGCGTGGGTGGCGGCGTAGGCGGGCATCGGGGCGGTCGGCGAGAGCAGGAAGTCGAACGGCGCGGTCGCCGATATCGCGGCCTCGCGCATCGCGCCCATCATGCTGTAGCCGCGGAACACGCGCTCGCCCGACAGGCCCCCGCCGCCGCGCGCCCATTCGACGATGTACGGCAGCACCTTCGTGCGGCGCGCCGCGGGCAACGCGCTGATGTCGATCCACGAGCGGGTGCGCCAGAAGTCGTCGATGCCGTCGATCATCGCGCGGGTCATGAAGGGTTCGATGGGCGTGACGATCGCACCCGCGGCTTCGAATGCGTGCGCCGCCGCTTCGACGGCAGCCCGCACTTCGGGCTCGACCGCGATGCCCCAACCCGCGTCCATCAGCAGGCCGATGCGCATACCTTTGACGTCGCGATCGAGCCGCTGCCAGTCGATCGCCTGGTACGGCAGGCTCATCGTGTCGCGCGCGTCGGGCAGGCTCAGCGTGGCCATCATCAAGGCCGAGTCGGCGACGGTGCGCGTCATCGGCCCGGCGACGCGCCCGGCGTAGGGCGGGAAGATGGGAATGCGCCCGAGGCTCGGCTTGAGCGTGAAGATGCCGCACCAGCCGGCCGGCAGCCGTACCGAGCCGCCAATGTCGGTGCCCACGTGCAGCGGGCCGTAGCCGGCGGCTGCGGCCGCCGCTGCACCAGCGCTGCTGCCGCCGGGGTTCTTGCTGAGATCCCACGGGTTGCGCGTCAGCTTGTGAAAGCTCGACAGGCCGGACGACAGCATCCCGTAGTCGGGCATCGTCGTCTTGCCCAGGATCACCGCGCCGGCTTCGCGCAAACGTGCGGCCGGCGGCGCATCGGCCAACGCCGGCACCAGCTCGGTCGCGGCGGTGCCGAGCGGCACCGGCACGCCTTTCGTCGCGATGTTTTCCTTGATCGTCACCGGCACGCCGTCGAGCGCGCCTTGTGGTTCGCCCTTGGCCCAGCGGGCCTGCGAGGCCTCGGCCTGCGCCAGGGCTTCGTCGCCTTCGAGCGCGTAGGTGGCGTGCAGGTGCGGCTCCCAGGCGCGGATGTGCGCGAGCACGTCGCGCGCGACCTCAACAGGCGAGAGCGTCTTGGCGCGGTAGGCCGCGAGCAGCTCGACGGCGGTCAGGTCATGCAGAGATGTCATCGTGGTCCGTCATTGCCAGGAGAGCGCCGCCAGATCGTTCGCGAACACCGGCGAGCTGCTCCACATGCCCTTGAGCTGCGTTTTGCCGACCGCGAATTGCGGCAGCTGGTAGAGGTAGACGTTGACCGCGTCGGTCGCGAGCTGGCGCTGGATGTCGCCGACGAGTTTCAGCCGGCCCTTCGCGTCGGTCGTGCCGTTGTACTTCGCGAACAGGTCGTTGTAGGCCTTGGAGTTGTAGCCCCAGTAGTAAGCAGGGTCGGCGTAGCGGTCGAAGTCGAGCGGCTCGACGTGGCTGATCATGGTCAGGTCGAAGTTGCCCTTGAACGTGCCGCTGAGCCATTGCGCCCACTCCACGTTCTCGATCTTCGCGACGATGCCCACCTTCGCCAGCTGCGCCGCGACGATCTCGCCGCCCAGCCGCGCGTAGCCCGGCGGCGGCAGCGTCAGCGACACGTTCAGCGGCAGCGCGACGCCGGCTTCCTTGAGCAGCGCCTTCGCCTTCTCGGGGTCGTACGGGTTCGCGCCGGTCAGGTCGATGTAGCCGGCGTCGCTCGGCACCATGTGGCTGCCGATCGGCTTGGCCAGGCCTTCGGCCGAGCCGTCGATGACCGCCTTGCGGTCGATCGCGGCAGCGATCGCGCGGCGCACGCGCACGTCGTCGAACGGCTTCTTCTTGTTGTTGATGCCGACGATGGTTTTGCCCTCGGTGCCGCCGGCCACGAC
>JANMWQ010000150.1:0-4124 GCA_031394085.1 Rhizobacter sp.
CCGCCGCACGTCTTGAAGGCAACGGCCGACGACGTGTTCATCGGCAGCCCGCCGCTCGCGTTCACCTTCGGGCTCGGCGGGCTCACGCTGTTCCCGATGAGCGTCGGCGCGGAAGCGGTGCTGCTGGAGAAGGCTTCGCCGCCCGACCTGCTCGACGCGATCGGCACGTTCGGCGCGACCGTGCTCGTGACCGCGCCGACCTCTTACCGCGCGATGGCTGCGGGCGCGCGCGATCGCAAGCTTTCGGTGCCGCTCGGCGGGCCGCTGCGCAAGTGCGTCGCGGCCGGCGAGGCGTTGCCGGCGGCCACGCGCGAACTGTGGCGCGACGCCACCGGCATCGAGATCATCGACGGCATCGGCGCGACCGAGATGCTGCACATCTTCATCTCCGCCGACGAGGCCCACGCGCGCGCCGGTGCGACCGGCGTCGCGGTCCCCGGCTACCGCGCCTGCGTGATGGACGCACAAGGCGTCGAAGTGCCCCGCGGCACGGTCGGCCGCCTGGCCGTCAAGGGCCCGACCGGCTGCCGCTACCTCGCCGATGTGCGCCAATCGAGCTACGTGATCGGCGGCTGGAACTTCACCGGCGATGCGTACGTGCACGATGCCGACGGCTACTTCCGCTACCAGTCGCGCACCGACGACATGATCGTCTCGTCGGGCTACAACATCGCCGCACCCGAGGTCGAAGAGGTGCTGCTGACGCACCCCGCGGTGGCCGAATGCGCGGTCATCGGCGCGCCCGATGCCGAGCGTGGCCAGATCGTCAAGGCCTTCGTCGTGCTGCGCGAGTCGAATGCCGCCAACGATGCGACCGTGCGCGCGCTGCAAGACTTCGTGAAGGCGTCGGTCGCGCCCTACAAATACCCGCGTGCGATCGAGTTTCGAACGGCGCTGCCGCGCACGCAAACCGGCAAGCTGCAGCGCTTCAGGCTGCGCGAAGATTTGCACGCACAATCCAGCCCTCCTACGCCACCCGCGCCTCGCTTGCGATCCATGTCAGAAACCACTCCGCTGCCCCCGCCAGACGCCGCAATGCAGACCCCACCCGAGGCGCCCGCGGCGCACGAGGCGCCCGAGGCACACGACGCAGCACCCGATGCGGCACCCGAGGCGGCACTGCAAGCGGCTGCGGCCACGCCGGCTGCTCCGATCGCGCCGATGAACCCGGCTGAATGCGCGCAACGGCTCCGGCAACTTTTTCCCAAGCTGTTCGGCAGCGCAGTCAAGCCGTTGAAGCTGCGCATCCAGGTCGACATCCAGGAGCGCGCGCCGGGCACGTTCAGCAAGCAGGCGCTGTCGGCGTTTTTTCGCCGGCACACCGGGAGCACGTCGTACCTGATCGCAGTGACCAAGGCGCCGAGTCGTTTCGACCTCGACGGTCAACCCGCCGGCGAGATCACCGACGAGCACCGCAAGGTCGCGCAGGACGAACTCGCGCGGCGCCGCACCAGCCAGGACGAACGCCGCCAGCTCGAAGAACAGCAACGCCGCAACCGCGCCGGACTGCTGCACGACTTTCAGACCACCACGCTGACCAAGCCCAACTTCTGCGCGCTCAAGGGCGTGCCGGTCGACGAGCTCGACGGCTTGATCGAAATCGCACGCGGTGAAGCCGAAGAGCGGGCTCGCCAGGCGCCGCCGCCACGCCACGCGCCGGCGTTCGATCGCCCGCGCCACGCCCGGGGCGATCGCCCGCCCCAAGCCGAGGGCGACCGCTCAGGCCGGGGCGGCAGAGGCCGCGGCTGAAGCCGCCCGCCGCGCGCGCAGGCGGCTGAACGTGAGGGCCACGGCGAGCACGCCGGTGGCGCCGAAGGCGATCACCCACCCCGTTCCCCATCGCGCCACCATGGCGCCGGCGCTTGCCACGCCCGCTGCCTGACCGAGAAAGAAGCACGACGCGAATGCCGAGACCGCGGCGCCGCGTCGCTCGGGCGCCATCTGCGTCGCGTTGATCTGCAGCGTGTTGTGCAGCATGTAGAAGCCCAGCCCGGCGACGAAGCAACCGGGCATCGCCCACCACCAACTCGGCGCCAGGCCGATGGCGAGCAGCGCGGTCGCCAGCAGCACCCCGCCGACGCTCGTCAACCCGACCTCGCCGAGGCGCCGCACCAGCAGCGCAGACGCGAGCGCGAACAGCAGCCCGCCGAAACCGAACAGCATCACCATCGAGCCGGCGGTCGCGAGCGAGACGCCGAAGGTCTGGTGCAAATGCGTTGCGATAAAGGCGAACGCGCCGTACAGAAAACCGCCTTCGAGGAACACCGTGACGAGCACCACGCGCGCCCACGGTGTGGCCAGCACCTGCGCGAATGCACTCGCCACGCGGCGCAGCGCAGGCCCCTCGGCGTGGTGCTGCACGCGGGCGCGCGGCGGCAGCCTGCGGTTCAGCGCGAACAGCGTCAGGCTGATCGCGACGAAACCCGCGCCGATGCCGAAGAAGGGCACGCGCCAGCTCAGGTGATCGGCGGCGAAACCGCCGACCAGCACACCTGCCGACAAGCCCAGGATCTGCCCGATCAAAAAGCGCGCGAGCACCGGCTGGCGGTTTTCGTACGGCACGACGTCGCCGATCCACGCCATCGAGAGCGGGATGATCGCCGCGGCCGTCGCGCCCGCCAGCAAGCGCGCCGCCACGAGCTGCGAGAAGCCTTGCGCGAGTCCGCACAGCGAGGCCGTGACCGCGCAGGCGGCGCAGGCCCAGGCGATCACGCGGTACTTGCCGAAGCGGTCGCCGACCGGGCCGAAGAACAATTGCGACAGGCCGTAGGCGACCGAAAACGAGGTGATCACTGCGGCCGCATGGCCGGGGGAGATCGCGAACTCGTGCGCGAACAGCGGCAGCAACGGATCGGTCAAGCGCAACGAAATGCCACTGGCGAAGGCCGCGAGCGCGAGGGCGAGGATCGCGGCGCCGGGGATGCGGTCGGATGAGTTCGCGGGGGGCGGCATGCCGGCGATTGTGGCCGGAGGGGCGCGATTCGGCCTACGGCGCGGAGGCGCCGAGCGACGAACCTTCGCGGTGGTCATCGGTCGGTTGCGATGAGGCGATCGCGCGCTCGGTCGCCACCAGGTCGTCGGCCAGGCGGTCGATGCGCGCACCGTGCCATGGCCGTTCGCGGTACGCCACCGCCAACTCCTGCCTCAACCGGGAGTACCGGCCCATCAACTGATCGAGACACATCGGCGCGCTCCTATGTTGCAGTGCAATATAACCAATGTGCCGGCCGCCGTGTGTAAGACGATCCCACTTCTGTATCCCCAAGAAAGGGGGAGCGCGTGGCACAAGTTCACTGTTCCGCGGGGCGCGTTGCAAGCGGCCTATGATCGTCGCAACTGCGGCCCGCGAAGGGCTGCAGTCCCCCTACCACCAGGAGTTCAGAAAATGAAGAAACTTATTTTGGCGCTCGCCGTCGTTCTCGCTGCCGTCGGCACTGCGCAAGCCCAAACCGGAACGGCAGTGAAGGAGTCCGGCAAGGCCGTCGGCGAGAAGGCGATGGAAGGCAAAGAGTCGGTGCAGGGCGCCGCGACGACCGATCCGAAGAAGAAATCGACGCACCAGGCCAAGGCCAAAGCACACAAGGCCAAATCGACGGCGCACGACGAGAAAGCGAAGGCGGCCGGCGACAAGATCGGCAAGTAGCCGCGGTTGTTATCTTGCGGTTCGGGCGGTCGATGGGCCGTTCGAACCGCGTTGGCGATCAGCGATCAGCGACCATCGGCTCGCGGCTCGCGGCACGTCGATCACGGCGTGCCTTCGGCGGGCGATTTGGCTGCGGCTCGCGTTGCGCGGCGGGCGCGGCGCTCGGCATCGAGCGCTTGCCCCGCCGACCACCACTGCGCGTACTCGTCGGGCGACTCCAGCGTGATGCGGCCCCACGCGCCGGTGCGAAAGTCGTTGATCACGATCTCGGCTGCCTTTTGCAGGTTCACGTGCCCGCCCGCCAACAGGCCGCCGCGCTTGCGGCCGATGTCGGCCAGCAAGGCTTGCACCGAGATGGCCGAGATGGCCGAGAAGTCAGCGAGCTTGTAGCGCGAACGCAGCCGGTCGGCATAGCGCACGCGCACGTTCTCGAGCAAGGCCAGCGCGACCTCTTCTTCGTCGTACGCATTGCGCCCGATGC
>JANMWQ010000166.1:0-13575 GCA_031394085.1 Rhizobacter sp.
AACGCGCCTTTCGGGTCCATGTCGCGCGGGTGCAAAAAGCTGTTGCCTTCGCTGTGCGCGCCGTACAGCACGAACAGGTCGGTGCCGTCGGGCTTGGCGCGGAAGATCTTGAAGTGGTTGCGCCCGCCCAAGTGGTCCCAGCGCGAAAACATGATGTCGCCGTTCGGTCGCACGACCGGGCTGCGGTCGTGGCTCTGGTTGAACGAGATCTGCGTGATGGCCTTGCCCTCGGCGTTCATCGTGTGCAGGTTGAAGACGCGTTCGCGCTCGTATTCGTCGAGCGCGAAATAGCTGTGGCCGAGCGCCTGGTTGACGCTCGATTTGGTCTGCCGGTTCGAGGTGAACACGAAGCCGCGGCCGGCCGCGAGGTAGGTCGCGTCGACATCGTCGGCGTCGGTCGAGGCGGTGATGCGGCGGAATGTGCCGCCGGTCAGGCCGCCCGGGCTCTTGTCACTGGGAGTCATGTCGTATTCCCAGACGTTCCAGTGGCCGGTGCATGCGGGTAGGTCACCGATCTTGGAGGTGTTCGACGTAGGGCAGCGCATCGAAAAAGCGATCTTCTTGCCGTCGTAAGAAGTCTCGGGGCCCGAGGCATCGCCCTGGCCCTGCGTGAACTGCGCGGTGAGGTTGTGCTCGACCGCGCTGGCCGATGATTTCTCGCGCACGAACAAGTCGCCGCCCGGCGCGGTCGGCGCGCCGTTGGTCGGGTTCGCGCCGATCGTGTTGACGCGCATCGCGTAGGCGATCGGCACGTCGCCTTGCACCGTGACGGTGTTCGACGCGCTCGTGCTGCCGCCGCTGCAGCCCGCCAGCAAGGCGGCGATCGCACAGCCGCTCAAGATCCAAATCTTGTGGTTCATCGAAGCCTCCGAAAATCGTTGTTGTGTCTTCATCTCAATGCGCCGCGAGTGGCGCCGGTGCCAGCAGGCCCGACGAGCAGTGCAGCGCGCCGCAGGCGTCGATCACGACCGCATCGACACCGCGCTGCGACTCGATCAAGCGCAGGCCTTTTTCGACCCCGAGCACGAACACGCACTTCGACAACGCCTCGGTCGTCAGCCCGTCTTCGGCCAGCACGGTCACGCTGTGCACGCTGCGCGGCGAGCGGCCGGTGGCGGGGTCGATCAGGTGATGGAAGCGTTCGCCGTCGGCCTCGAAATAGCGCTCGTAGTCGCCCGAGGTCGAGATCGAGGTGTCTTCGAGTGGCAGCAGCGCCGACACCTCGCCGGGCCGCCGCGGGTCGCGGATGCCGATGGTCCAGGGCCGGCCGCGGCGGTCGCCGATGACGCGGCTGTCGCCACCGGCGCTGACCATCGCGTGGCGAATGCCGCGCTGCTGCAGGATCTGCGCGGCGTTGTCGACCGCGTGGCCTTTGGCGAAGCCGCCGAGGTCGATGCGCATGCCCTCGCGCTCGAAGCGCACGGTGCGCGCGGCTGGGTCGAGGATCAGCCCGCGGTAGCCGACGAGCGCGCGCGCATCGGCCAGCGCCGCGTCGCTCGGGCGGACGCGCTGGCGGTAGTCGTAGAGCTGGCCGACCGCGGCGTAGGTGATGTCGAAGGCGCCGTCCGAGAGCGCCGCGAAGTCGTTGGCGCGCGCCAGCAGCCGCGCCATCTCGGCGCTGATCGGCACCGGCGCGCAAGCAGCGTCGCGGTTGATGCGCGAGAGTTCGGAGTCGGGCCTGTGCGGGCTCATCGCCCGGTCGATGCGGTGCATCTCGGCCATCACCGCGTCGATCGCCGAGGCGCCGGCGGCGCGGTCGTCGTGCCAGAGTTCGACGCTGATCGCCGTGCCCATGATCGCTTCTTCGCGCTTGAGCCAGCCGCCGGGCGCGGGCCGTGCTCGCCCGCCGTGAATCGGCGTGCTTGGGTAATCACCGGGGCTTGAATTGCCGTGCATGAACCAGCGAAGTCCTCTTCTTTTGAGCGCCTGTGTCGGCTCGACACAACTTGCGTTCGCCTTTCGCACCGCAGATCACATGCCCGCGGCCCGACCCCACCGAAGCTGTGACATACCGCCGGGATTTGTTAAAGCGCCGCCAACCAACGTTGCGCAATTGGGTCTGCACCGACTCTTTTTGTGTGCGCATGCGTTCAGGTGATTCAGATGTGAGTGATCGCAACAGCCGGTTCGGGCTTCGAGCAGCGCAATCGGTATCAAGACGTTGCGGGTCGACATGCGTTTGCACCGACCCCCGCCTTCTCGTGCGAGCGAGCGTGCGAGGCCGCCGAATTCGCGGCCCGCGACTTGCAAATGCGAGGCTTCCACAACTCGGGGGCGACGCATGCAAGCACTCTCATCCGCTGCGATCACCACGAGGCCGCGCGCACGTCGTCAGGCGTCGACTGTTTGCGTCGTCGTGGCGACGAGCGGCACGACCGCGCTGGTCGCTGGTGCGTTACGCAGCAACCTCGTGTTCTTCTACGCACCGCCGCAGGTCGCCGCGAAAGAGTCGCGAGCGGGCCGCCCCTTCCACTTCGGCGGGCTGGTGCAGTGCGGCAACCCCGAACGCGACGGCGCGACGAACTGCCATCTCATCAGCGACACCATGCGCAAAGTGCCGGTGCGATTCGACGGCGTGTCGCCCGACCCGTTCAAGGAGGGCAAAGGCGTTGGCGCGCGAGGCCAGGTCAGTGCCGACGGTGCGTTCGCCGCGCGCGAGGTGCTCGCCAAACACGACGCCCACGACATGCCGCCCGATACCGGCGAGGCGCTAACGCGTGCATGCGCGGGGCAAATGCCGGTGGAGGTGGGCCCGTGATCGGCGGGTTCGGCAAGACCACGCTGCCGGCCTTCGGCGTGCGCGCGGCGCTCGGTGGCTTCGCAGTGCTTGCGGGCCTCGCGGTGTTGGCCGCCCTCGGCGTGTTCGGCGTCGACCCTGCGCCCGTCGGCCCATCGGCCCTCGTCGAGGTGATGCCCACGGCGCCGCGCTCGGCGCTGCTTGAGACGCGCCGTTCGGTGCTGCTCCCGGCGCGCCGCGACACGTGGTCGACCGCAGCGGCCGCGCCGGTCGACGCGGCGCTGGTGCAGGCCGAATCGAGGGTCGGCACGCTGATCGAGAGCCTGGCCGGCAGGTTGAAGACACAGCCCGACGATGTCGACGGCTGGCGCACGTTGGCGCGCGCCTATGCGGCACTCGGTCGGCACGCCGCGGCGATCGATGCCTTCAAGGCGGCCCTGCGCTTGCGCCCAGACGAGCCGGCGCTGCTGGCCGATTTCGCGTTTTCGGTCGCAGTGCTCGACCCGCACGCTGCGAGCGGCGAATCGGCGCGTTTGATCGCGCGTGCACTGCAGCTCGATCCGCTGAACCCGAAGGCGCTCGCGCTCGCTGGCACGCTGGCGTTCGATCGCAACGACTACCCCGGCGCGATCGTGCACTGGGAGCAACTGGCTCGCGTCGAGCCGGCCGAAGGCCCGAGCGCGAAGCAGCTGCAATTGAGCATCCTGCAGACACGGCAACTGGCCGCGACGCGGGGTGGCACCGCGCCGGCGCCCCAGTCGATGCCGACGCTGGCCAACGCGTCGCGCGAGCCGGGCGCCGGGCGCATCGACAGCGTTGCCCGCGAAAGCGCACGGCCGCGCTGAGCTGCGTTCGGTTGCGGCCCGCCGCGCTTTGGGCCCGCGAGCGTGAGAGTTTTTCGATCGCCGGCCCCGCGCCCGTTCGCACTGCCTTCCCGCCCGGTGGCTTGGCTTCGACGGGCTCAGCCCGAACGGAACCTGCAGTGACTGCGCGAAAAATCGCCAGGCCTCAGGCCGCCATCGGCCCCAGCCGGAACACCGCGACCGTGTCGACCAGCTGGTGCGCCTGGCCCTTCAGGCTCTCGGCCGCGGCGGCGCTCTCTTCGACCAGCGCGGCGTTCTGCTGCGTGGCCTGGTCCATCTGCGAGACCGCCTCGCCGATCTGCGCGACGCCGGTGCTTTGCTCGGAGCTCGCCGCGCTGATCTCGGCCACGATGTCGGTGACGCGTCGGATCGAGGCGACCACTTCGCGCATCGTCGCGCCCGCGCGGTCGACCTGGGCCGTGCCTTGCTCGACCCGTTCGACGCTCGCTGCGATCAGCGTCTTGATCTCTTTGGCCGCCTCGGCGCTGCGGTGCGCGAGGCTGCGCACCTCGCTCGCCACGACCGCGAAACCGCGGCCCTGTTCGCCGGCGCGGGCGGCCTCGACGGCCGCGTTCAGCGCGAGGATGTTGGTCTGGAACGCGATGCTGTCGATCACGCCGATGATGTCGGCCACCCGCCTTGAGCTGTCGTTGATGCCCTTCATCGTTTCGACGACCTGGCCGACCACCTCGCCGCCCTGGACCGCGACGGTCGAGGCGCCGCGCGCGAGCTGGTCGGCCTGCTTCGCGTTGTCGGCGTTCTGGCGCACCGTGGCGCCGAGTTGCTCCATCGACGCGGCCGTCTGCTGCAGCGCCGAGGCCTGTTGCTCGGTGCGCGCCGAGAGGTCGTTGTTGCCTTGCGAGATTTGCGCCGAGGCGCTGGCCACGCCCTCGGCGTTGCAGCGCACGTCGCCGACGATCTGCGCCAGTCGGGTCTTCATCTCGTGCAGCGCGCCGAGCAGCAGGCCGGTTTCGTCGGTGCCGTCGGCCTTGAACTCCATCGCGAGGTCGCCGGCTGATACAGCCTGCGCGATCGTCAACGCTTCGTGAATCGGGCGGGTGATCGAACGGATGATCCAGACCGCCATCGCGAGCGCACACACGCAAGCGATCGCGAGCAAGCTCAGGATCGTCGTCTGCGCCTGTGCCACGGTGCGGTTCACGTCGTTGCCGGACTCGACCATGCGCTGCTCCATCAGCTTGACCAGGTCTTCGAGCCGGTCCATGTAGGCCACCTGTTTCGGGCGCAGGTCGAGCAGCAGCACGTTCTTCGCCTCTTCGCCGCGGCCCGCCTTGAGCAGCTCGATCAGCTTGTCGCGCGGCGCACGGTACTCGGCGCGCGCGGCGTTCAGCCTGGCCAGCGCCTCCTTGCCGTCGGGGCTGACGAGCGTCGCCGTCAGCTTGTCGATGTTGGCGCTGGTGCGCTTCGAGCTGCCGGCGATGAGGTCGTACTGGGCCTTGATGTCGTCCGGGTCGGAGACGACGAACAGGTTGCGCAGCGCCTGCGAGACCTCATTGTTGACAGCCCGGATTTCGCCCGCGATCTGCAGCTTCGGGTAGCGGTCTTCCATCACGCTGTCGAACGCGTGGTCGATCGATTGCACGTCGCGGAACGCGGCGGCACCGAGCAGCGCCATCAGCGCGGCGAGCGCGCTGAAGCCGAGGGTGAGGCGGGTGCTGATCTTGAGCTGGGCGAATTTCATCGGGCGGCGCGAGGCGGGTTGACAGTTGTTGACGCATTGTTTCGGCCGAAAGACCACCGACTTGAGCCCCACGCCGATTCAGGCACGGTCATCGCCGACGGCGCTCGGTTGATGTCCGACTACTGCGATTCGCGATTCCTTCCTACACCCGGCCCGATGCCGCGCTTCTAGCCTCGGCAGATCGAAATTGCAGTGCCCGGCGGGCACGCGTTCACCCCGCAGCCTCCATCAACCAAGGGACACCGACATCCATGGAAACTTCCACCGACCTGCCGATCTCACGGCGGAATCTTCTGATCGTCGGGGCCTCATCTGCGGCCACCGCGGCCACCGCGGCCGACACGGTTGCCGCCGGTCCGACCCCCTCGCCCGCGGCGCCGCAAGCGTCATCGGCAGCATCGTTGCCGAGTTCGAAGTTGAACCTTCGGGTCAATGGGCAGGCGCATGCACTCGAACTCGACAACCGCACGACCTTGCTCGACGCGCTGCGCGAGCACCTCCACCTCACCGGCACCAAGAAGGGCTGCGACCACGGGCAGTGCGGCGCCTGCACGGTGATCGTCGACGGTCGGCGTTTGAATTCGTGCCTCACCCTCGCGGTGATGCACGACGGCGCCAGCGTCACGACGATCGAAGGGCTCGGCACGCCGGATCGGCTGCACCCGATGCAGGCGGCCTTCGTCAAGCACGACGGCTACCAGTGCGGCTACTGCACGCCGGGCCAGATCTGCTCGGCGGTGGCGGTGCTGGACGAGATCAAGGCCGGTACGCCGAGCCATGTGACCGCTGATCTGAACGTGCGGCCGCTGCTCTCGGCCGACGAATTGCGCGAACGCATGAGCGGCAACATCTGCCGCTGCGGCGCGTACTCGAACATCATCGAAGCGATCACCGAAGTCGCCGGGAGGCCCGCATGAAGGCCTTCACCTTCGAGCGCGCGACGTCGCCCGCGGCCGCTGCGGCCGCTGCGGCCAGCCACCCAGGCGCGCGCTTCATCGCCGGCGGCACGAACCTGCTCGATCTGATGAAGCTGCAGATCGAGACCCCCGGTCACCTGATCGACGTGAACGGTCTGGCGCTCGACAAGATCGAGCCGACCAGCGATGGCGGCGTGCGCATCGGCGCGCTGGTGCGCAACACCGACCTCGCGGCCGACGAGCGCGTGCGGCGCGACTACGGCGTGCTGTCTCGCGCCCTGCTCTCGGGCGCGTCGGGCCAGCTGCGCAACAAGGCGACCACCGCCGGCAACCTGCTGCAGCGCACGCGCTGCCCGTACTTCTACGACACCGACCAGCCGTGCAACAAGCGCCAGCCCGGCACCGGTTGCAGCGCGATCGGCGGCGTGAGCCGCTCGAACGCCGTGATCGGCGTGAGCAAGGAGTGCATCGCCACGCACCCGAGCGACATGGCTGTGGCGATGCGGGTGCTCGACGCCACGATCGAAATCGTGCGGCCCGACGGGCAGGCGCGGCGCATTGCGATCGCCGACTTCCATCGCTTGCCGGGGAACACGCCGAATGTCGAGACCGTGCTCGAACCCGGCGAACTGATCACCGCCGTGACGCTGCCGAAACCGCTCGGCGGCACGCACATCTACCGCAAGGTGCGTGACCGGGCGTCGTACGCGTTCGCGCTGATCTCGGTCGCAGCCGTCGTTCAGCGCGACGGCAGCGGCCGCGTCGCGGTGGGCGGCGTCGCGCACAAACCGTGGCGGGTCGAAGCGGCCGAGGCGGAACTGCCGCGCGGCGCGAAGGCGATGAGCGCCAAGCTGTTGGCCGGTGCCCAGCCCACATCCGACAACGAATTCAAACTCCAACTGGTCGCGCGCACGCTCGGCGCCGTTTTGACGCAGGCGAGGACCTGACCCATGAAATTCGACACCCCCGCCACCACCAACCCGATCGACCAGCTCAAGGTCGTCGGCAAGCCCCTGGACCGCATCGACGGGCCGCGCAAGACGACCGGTAACGCGCGTTATGCGTACGAACGCGATGACGCCGTGCCGAACGCGGCGTACGGCTACGTCGTCGGTGCTTCGATCGCCAAAGGATCGATCGCGTCGATGGACCTGACCGCGGCACGCGCCGCACCCGGCGTCATCGAGATCGTGACCGCGCGCAGCGCCGGCCGGCTCGGCAAGGGCAAGCGCAACACCGCGAAACTGCTCGGCGGTCCGGAGGTTCAGCACTACCACCAGGCCGTGGCGCTCGTCGTCGCTGAAACCTTCGAGCAGGCGCGCGCCGCGGCGCAGCTGGTGCGCGTGCAGTACGTGGCGCGCAAGGGTGTCTTCGACCTCGCCGCCGCCAAGGGTGGCGCGAAGAAGCCGACCTCTGGCGAACTGCCGTCCGACACCGCCGTCGGCGATTTCGCGGTCGCATTCCCTGCCGCGCCGGTGCAGCTCGATGCGACTTACACGACCCCCGACGAGTCGCACGCGATGATGGAGCCGCATGCGTCGACCGCAGCCTGGGAAGGCGATCGCCTCACCGTGTGGACGTCGAATCAGATGATCGACTGGGGCCGCACCGACCTCGCCAAGACCCTCGGCATGCCGAAGGACAACGTGCGCCTGATCGCGCCCTTCATCGGCGGCGGCTTCGGCGGCAAGCTGTTCACCCGCGCCGATGTGCTGCTGGCGGCGCTCGGCGCACGCGCTGCAGGCCGACCGGTCAAGGTGACGCTGCAGCGCCCGCTGATCGCCAACAACACCACGCACCGCCCCGCGACCATCCAGCGGATCCGCATCGGCGCCGGTCGCGACGGCAAGATCACCGCGATCGGCCACGAGAGTTGGTCGGGCGATCTGCCCGGTGGCCAGCTCGAGACGGCAGTGGCGCAGACGCGGCTCTTGTACGCCGGCGCGAATCGCATGACGGCGATGCGCCTGGCCGTACTCGACCTGCCCGAGGGCAACGCGATGCGCGCGCCGGGCGAGGCATCGGGTCTGATGGCGCTGGAAATCGCGATGGACGAGATGGCCGAGAAGCTCGGGCTCGACCCGGTCGAGTTCCGCATTCGCAACGACACCCAGGTCGATCCCGAAAAACCCGAGCGACCTTTCTCGCAGCGCCGCCTGATCGAGTGCCTGCGGCTCGGTGCCGAACGTTTCGGTTGGAACCAACGCCAGGCGATGCCGGCGCAGCGGCGCGACGGTCGCTGGCTGGTCGGCATGGGCGTGGCTGCGGGCTTGCGCAACAACACGGTGCTGAAGTCGGGCGCGCGCGTGCGGGTGGACGGCCGCGGCATCGTCACGGTCGACACCGACATGACCGACATCGGCACCGGCAGCTACACCGTGATCGCGCAGACCGCGGCCGAGATGATGGGCGTGACGATCGACAAAGTCGCCGTGTTCTTGGGTGACTCGGCCTCGCCGGTCTCGGCGGGCTCGGGCGGGCAATGGGGCGGCAACTCGTCGACGGCCGGTGTCTACGCGGCCTGCATGAAGCTGCGCGGCGTGATTGCCCAGAAGCATGGTTTCAATCCGGTGGACGTGGTGTTCGAGAACGGCCAGGTGATTTCCGGCGAACGCACCATGACACTGGCCGAAGCCGCGGGCGAAGCGGGCCTCGTGGCCGAAGACGCGATCGAGTTCGGCGACCTGTCCAAGAAATACCAGCAGTCGACTTTCGCGGGGCACTTCGTC
Organism: Rhizobacter sp.; assembly: GCA_031394085.1. Lineage (GTDB taxonomy): Bacteria > Pseudomonadota > Gammaproteobacteria > Burkholderiales > Burkholderiaceae_C > LMDS01. The sequence continues at coordinate 8,949 of JANMWQ010000166.1, forward strand.
GAGGTCGGCGTCGATTCAGCGACCGGCGAGATCCGCGTGCGGCGCATGCTGGCGGTGTGCGCGGCGGGTCGGATCCTGAACCCGAAGTCGGCGCGCAGCCAGGTGATCGGTGCGATGACGATGGGCGTGGGCGCGGCGCTGATGGAGGAACTGGCGATCGACGAACGCCGCGGGTTCTTCGTCAACCACGATCTGGCGGGCTACGAGGTGCCGGTGCACTCGGACATCCCGCAACAAGAGGTCATCTTTCTCGACGAGACCGACCCGATCTCGTCGCCGATGAAGGCCAAGGGGGTCGGCGAACTGGGCTTGTGCGGGGTCGCGGCTGCGCTTGCCAACGCCGTCTACAACGCGACCGGCGTGCGGGTGCGCGACTACCCGGTCACGCTCGACAAGCTGCTGCACAAGTTGCCGGAGGTGGCGTAGCCACCGAGCCCGCGACGACCCTCAGGCGCCGGCCAGCCGCCCGAGCAACTCGCGCAGGATGTTGCGAACGTCGGTCGTGCCCTTCGACGACGGTATCCACCGCAGTGCGGGCGTCTCGGTGTTGCGCGCCAAGCCCATCGGCGCCACTTCGATGCGAATGTCGCTGCCCGCGGCCGCCGTCTCGAAGGCCTTCAACGCGCGCGGCATGTGCCAGGCATGCGTCACGAGCACGATGTGCTTGACGCCCAACGGGCGCAGCAGCGCGACCGTGCGCGCCGCGTTTTCGCGCGTGTCGCGCGAGTTGTCTTCGACGAACTTGAGCGGCCGGCCGAACTCGTTCGCAGCGATTTGCGCGGCGATCTGCGCCTCGGGTTTCGCGTCGGGCTGCGCGAAGCCCACGCCGCCGCTGAAGCCGAGCGGCAGCCCGGTTTCGCGGCTCAGCCACACGCCGTAGCGCAAGCGCTCCAGCGACCCATACGACAGGCTGCTGACGCCGTACTCCGGCGCGAACGGCTCCGCGCCGCCGCCGAGCACCATGATCGCGGTCGGTGCCTTGATCGCCTTCAACTCCTTGATGCGGTCGCTTGTCAGCGCCACGGGCGGGTGCAGCGCGAACTGCGACAAGAACTGCGCGCTGGCGGTGCAGGCGCTCAGCCACAGCAGCGTGACGCTCAGCAGCGTGACGAACCAGCCGAGCCCGCGCCGCGGCAGGATCAGCCGCGCGCCGATCAGCATCAGCAGCAGCAGCGGCACCGGTGGCAGCAGCAGGGCGGTGAGCAGTGGCTTCCAGGTTTCGATGCCGAACATCGTGAAGAGGCTGTTCAAGGTGGGCCTTGGGTCGGGTTCAGGATGGGTCGGCATTGTGCAGCAGCCCCACCGGCGCAACGAGGCATGATCACGGCAGGTTTGCAATCAGGAGACATATGTCATGACCGCCGCCTCAGTCAACGCCAGCACCGATGCATCGGGCCAGGCCGCCGCCTTGCGCGCCGCGCTGATCCGCAACTTCGACAGCGTTGAGACGCAGCGCGAACTGCGCGAGCCGCTCTACGACACCGTGTGCGCACGCCTGGGCGCAGGCACCGCCGCCACCAAGCTCGGCATCAGCATCGACACCTTGCCGCCCGGCAAGCGCGGCTGCCCCTATCACTTTCACTGCGCGCAGGAAGAAGCCTTCGTCGTGCTCGAAGGCGAAGGCACGCTGCGGGTGGCCGGCGAGCTGCTGGCGCTCAAGACCGGTGACGTGGTGTTCATTCCGCCCGGCCCGCAGTATCCGCACCAGATCATCAACACCTCGGCCGCACCGCTGAAGTTCTTGTCGATCAGCACCCGCGACAGCCCCGAGGTCGTCGAGTACCCGGATTCGGGCAAGTACATGGCAAGCGCCGTGGGGCCGCTGAACGGCGAAACCCGGAGCTTCAGTCGCGTCGCGTTGTTGGCCAGCGACCTCGACTACTGGGCCGGCGAGCCGTGATCTCGATGGCGGTGTGACAGCATCGTGATCGCGATTTGACAACGGCAACGACATCGGCTGAAACGACAGGAGAACGCGGTGGTCTGGTTCAGAAGGTTGGCGTGGGGTGTCGGGGTGTTGCTGGCGCTGTGGGCGATCACCTGGCTGGCGGTTCCGAAGCTGCTGGCGTGGCAACTGCCGCTGCGGGCGAGCGAAGCCCTCGGCCGCAGCGTGACGCTCGGCGACGTGAGCTTTCACCCCTGGAACCTCGACCTCACCGTGACCGACCTCGCGGTCGCCGGATTGCCCGCGGCCAAGGTGCCGCTGCTGCAGATCGGGCGGCTGCACGCCAACCTCTCGGCCGCTTCGCTGTTTCGCCTTGCGCCGGTGATCGAGGCGCTCGAGGTCGACGCGCTGCGGTTGAACGTCGCGCGCACCGGCGCCGGCCACTACGACATCGACGACCTGATCGCGCGCTTCAGGCCCGAACCCGGCGCGAAGCCTGCCGCCGAGCCGGCCCGGTTCGCGCTCTACAACGTGCAGGTGCGCGACGCGCAACTGCGCTTCGACGACCAGCCGGTCAAGCGCGTGCAGGGGGTCGATGCGCTCCACCTCGCGCTGCCGTTCATTTCGAACCTGCCAGCGCAGGTCGAGATCAAGGTCGAGCCGCGGCTGTCGTTCAAGCTCAACGGCACGCCGTTCGACAGCGGCGCGCAAGCCACGCCGTTCGCGCAGACGCGCAGCGGCGACTTGAAACTCGCGTTCGCCGAGCTCGACCTCGCGCCCTACCTCGGCTACCTGCCGGCGTCGCTGCCGGTGAAGGTGGCGAAGGGCAGCGTCTCGGCCGACCTGAACATCAATTTCGCGGTGCCGCCTGATGGCGCGCCCGCGGTCGCCGTCAAGGGCAAGTTCGGCGCGAAGGATCTGGCGCTGACCGACGCGGCCGGCGCGCCGTTGCTCGGCTGGCAGGCGCTGCAACTCGGCCTGCGTGATGTGCAGCCGCTCGCGCGCAAGCTCGCGTTCGACACGTTGCGCATCGACGGCCTGCACCTGCAGGCCACGCGCGATGCGGCCGGCAAGATCAACCTGTTGCAACTCGCGCCGCCGAGTGTCGATGCGACCGTGGTCGCGGCGCCGGCCTCGGGCGCATCTGCACCTGCATCTGCACCTGCATCCGCGCCGGCGCCTGCCGCGGCGCCCGCGTGGCAAGCGAGCCTCGACGCACTCGACCTCGCCGACGCGCGTGTGACGTGGACGGATGCTGCCGTCAAACCCGCCGCCGCGCTGCAGATCGATGGCCTGAGCGTCAGCGCCAGGCAGGTGCAGTGGCCGTTGACGAAACCGATAGCCGTCGTCGTGAAGGGCGCGCTGCACACGCAGACCGCGAACACGCCGGCGCTCGCCGAGTTCTCGGCCGAAGGCCCGGTCACCGACCACGACGCGAAGCTCGCGGTCACGCTCGCCAGCGTCTCGCTCGCCGGCTTCGCGCCGTACCTCGCGCAAACGCTGGTGCCGACGGTCGAGGGCCAGCTCGCCGCGCAAGCGCAGCTCGACTGGTCGGGCGCGGCCGATGCGCCACGCCTGCAGCTCACGCTCGACAGCCTCGCGCTCGACAACCTGAAGCTGCGCGAAGCGGTTGGCAAAACAGCGGGCAAGGCGGGTCAGGATGCAGTCGCGCTGAAGCAGCTCGCGCTCGCCGACGTCAAGGTCGACCTGCTCGCGCGCAGCGTCGTGCTCGGCAAGGTCAAGCTCGTGCAGCCCGCCTTGCAGGTCACGCGCGACAAGGGCGGCCAGCTCAACCTGCAGGGCTGGATGGTGCCGAACGGCGCCGCACCGGCCGCCGGGAAGCTGGCCTCAAAGAAGTCGGCCGAAGAGAAGCCGGCCGCGGCCTGGAAGGTGGAACTGAAAGACCTGCTGCTCGAAGGCGGCCAGCTGCGTTTCGCGGATGCGACCCTGCACCGCGGCCAGACCGAGCCGGTGCGGCTCGAACTCGCCGACTTGCGGGTCGCACTGCAAAACCTCGAGTGGCAAGGCGAGCGCGCCGTAACGCCGGCGAACCTGCAACTCAGCGTGCGTGTCGGTGGTGCGACGCGTGATCAGCGCGATCGCCAGCGATCGGCCGGTGCGGTCGATTTCAACGGCAAGATCGGCATCGCGCCGCTGCTCGCGAGCGGCAACCTGCGCGTCGAGCGCGTGCCGGTGCAGCTGTTCAAACCGTATTTCGCCGAACTGACGCAGTTGACGCTGCTGCGCGCCGAGGTCGGCTACACCGGCAACGTCAACCTGCGGCAACTGCCCGCGGGGCTCGATGTGGCGGCCGCCGGAGATGTGTTGCTCGGCGACGTGCACATCGCCGGCCTGCCCGACCCCGGCGCGCCCGTGACGCTGAACGGCAACGACGAATTGCTCGCCTGGCAGGCCTTCGCGCTCAAGGGCGTGAAGGTCGCGATCAAACCCAAGGCCCGCCCGCGGGTCGAGATCGCCGAGGCTGCGCTGACCGATTTTTACTCGCGCCTCGTCATCACCGACCAGGGCCGCTTCAACCTGCAAGATGTCGCCGCGGCACCGGGCGCGTTGCCGCCTGGCGCGGCCGCCTCGGCGCCGCTGACGATCGTCGATGCGCCGAAGCCCTCGGCCGTTCGGAGCAATGCGCCGCCTGCCGGCGCGAGCGCGCCGCCGCCTGCCGATGACGGCGGCGGTTTGCCGATCGACCTGAAGATCGGTGCGACCCAGCTGACCAACGGCCGC
>JANMWQ010000207.1:0-3336 GCA_031394085.1 Rhizobacter sp.
CAGCGTGAAGGTGCCTTCGATGTTGGTCTTGATGAAGGCGCCAGGCCCGTGGATGCTGCGGTCGACATGGCTCTCGGCGGCGAAGTGCACGACGGCGCGCGGGCGGTGCAGCGCGAACAGGCGGTCGAGCAGGGCGCGGTCACCGATGTCGCCGTGGACGAAGGTGTGGCGCGGGTCGTCCCGCAACGAGGCCAGGCTCTCGAGGTTGCCGGCGTAGGTGAGGGCGTCGAGGTTGACGACCGGCTCATCCGTGACCTGAAGCCAGTCGAGGACGAAGTTCGCGCCGATGAAGCCGGCGCCGCCTGTGAGGAGGATCAATTGAGGCCGTCGAAGTGCACGGACCGACTCACCTCGTTACGAACCGCATCGAATTCGGGGCTTATTCGACGGGTTTCTGTGATTTCGAGCTTCATTAGTGCATTCCCGATGGAATTGGTGACACGAAGATGGTAGCAATTCGCGGGCCGAATCTGCGTGTAATCCCCTTGCGATCGGCCGAACTAACGTTTCGATCTGTATCGTCAGCGGCCGCCAGGGCGCTTGTCGTAGGCGAGAACGCCACAATCGGTTCAGACAAGGAGCCCCCCCATGCAGCACACACGTGTCGTCACCACCCAGCCGATCTCAGGCCAGCGCCCCGGCACCTCCGGCTTGCGCAAGAAGGTCACGGTGTTCCAGCAGTCGCCCTACCTCGAAAACTTCGTGCAGTCGATCTTCGATTCGCTCGAAGGCTTTGCGGGCCAGACGCTGGTGCTCGGCGGCGACGGCCGCTACTACAACGATGCCGCGATCCAGGTCATCCTGCGCATCGCGGCGGCCAACGGCTTCGGCAAGGTGCTGGTCGGCCAAAACGGGATCTTATCGACGCCGGCGGTGAGTTGCGTGATCCGCAAGCACCGGACGTTCGGCGGCATCATCTTGTCGGCGAGCCACAACCCGGGCGGCCCGGAAGGCGACTTCGGCATCAAGTACAACACCGGCAACGGTGGCCCCGCGCCCGAGCAGATCACCGAGGCGATCTTCGCTGCCACGCAAAAGATCACGCGCTACCTGACGCTCGATGCGCCCGATGTCGACCTCGGAACCCTCGGCGCGAGCACGGTCGGCGCGATGGCGGTGGAAGTGATCGACTCGGTCGCCGACCACGCCGAACTGCTCGCCACGCTGTTCGACTTCGAGCGCATCGGCGCGCTGCTGCGCTCGGGCAAATTCCGCATGTGCTTCGATGCGATGCACGCGGTTACCGGCCCGTATGCACACGAGATCTTCGTCAAGCGCCTCGGCGCGCCGGCCGCGAGCGTGATGAACGGTGTGCCGCTGCCCGACTTCGGCGGCGGCCATCCTGACCCGAACCCGACCTATGCCGAAGACCTGATCGCGCGAATGTTCGCTGCCGACGAAGCAGCCCCGGATTTCGGTGCGGCGAGCGACGGCGACGGCGACCGCAACATGATCGTCGGCCGCCGTTTCGTCGTCACCCCCAGCGACAGCCTCGCGGTGCTCGCCGCGAACGCGACGCTGGTGCCCGGCTACGCCAAGGGGTTGAAAGGCGTCGCGCGCTCGATGCCCACGAGCGCGGCGGTCGATCGCGTCGCACAAACGCTCGGCATCGCCTGCTTCGAGACACCAACCGGCTGGAAGTTCTTCGGCAACCTGCTCGATGCCGGCCGGGTCACGCTGTGCGGCGAAGAGAGTGCCGGCACCGGCTCCGACCACGTGCGCGAGAAAGACGGCATCTGGGCGGTGCTGTTCTGGCTCAACATCCTCGCGGTGCGAGGCGAATCGGTCGAGGAGGTTCTGCGCGACCACTGGCAAACCTACGGTCGCAACTACTACTCACGCCACGACTACGAAGGCGTCGACAGCGCCGCCGCCAACGGCTTGATCGCGCACCTGCGCGCATCGCTCGCGACCCTGCCTGGCCAGACCCTCGACGGCGCGACCATGGCGAGCGCCGACGACTTCGCCTACACCGATCCGGTCGACGGTTCGGTCAGCACCGCGCAGGGCATCCGCGTCGGGCTGCAGGATGGTTCGCGCATCGTCTTTCGCCTGTCGGGCACTGGCACCGAGGGCGCGACCTTGCGTGTCTACCTCGAACGCTTCGAGCCCGATGCGGCCCGGCACGCGATCGAGACACAAGCCGCGCTGGCGCCGCTGATCGCGCTCGCCGACAAGCTCGCCGGCATCCGCGAACGCACTGGGCGCACGCAGCCGACCGTGATCACCTGAGCCGCCTTAGCGCGAGCCGAACATCATCTGCCGCGCGAGCGCTGATTTCACCGGCCCGAGAAACTGCAGCGCGGCGATGCCGAGGCCGCGCGCCGCGCCGGCGCCGGGCAGCTTCCAGGTGAAGCTGCGGGCGAGGAAATCGGTGGCGGCGATCATCGCCCAGCGATCGGGGCCGCGCTGCCATTCGAGCTTTTGCAGCACCGCGTCGACATCCGGGTTGCGCGACAACGACTGCACCAGCTCGAAGGCGTCGCGCAGCCCGAGGTTCAGGCCCTGGCCGGCCACGGGGTGCAGCGTTTGCGCGGCATTGCCGATGCGCACGGTGCGGCCTTCGGTCAACGTGCTTTCGGCGTTCAGGCCGAGCGCGAACGACTTGAGCGGCGAGATCGACGCGATGCGACCGGTGGCAGCGTGGAAGATGCTGTTGAGCACGGTGACGCGCTGCGCGTCGTCCAGCTCGGCGACCGGATCGTCGCTCGTCGGCACGCACCAGACGAGGCCGGCGCCGCCTTGCCGGAGCGGCAGCAACGCCGCCGGCCCGTGGCGCGTGAAGCGCTCGAACGCGACGCCGCTCGCGCGCGTACCGGCCGCGTGCTCGAACGTGACCTTGCCGACCCACGCGGTCTGCCGGTAATCGCGCCGGATCGCGGCACGATCGCTCGGATCGCTTGCCTTGCGCACGTGATCGGAGAACACGCCGCCCTCGGCGATGATCGCCAGATCGAAGCGCTCGGCGATGCCGGCATCGACCTCGACACCGTGGTCGAGATTCTTCAGCGCCGCCACCGCCTGCCCGAAGCGGCTGTGCAGTCGCCGCGGCTCGGCGGCCTCGGCCGCCATCCACGCCTGCTGCAAGGGCGCGACGATGGCGCCGTAGCTCAGCACCGCGCCGAGCAGCGGCACCGCCTCGTCGACCGCGCGGATGCGCAGCTCGGGTTCGCCGAACACATCGCCGAGTCGACCCGGAAAAGGCAACATCGACGGCGGTTGCTGCGATACATGCACCTCGAGAATCGGCTGCGCCAGATCGGCCCGCCAGGCACCGAGGCGTTCGAGCAGTTGCACGCTGCCGAGCGAGAGCGCGAGCGTGCGCGGGTCGGCCGA
>JANMWQ010000239.1:0-2489 GCA_031394085.1 Rhizobacter sp.
GGGCGTGTAGACCACGCCGAGCCGATCGGCCGCCTTGGCGTTGTAGACCTTGTAGAAGTTCTCGTAGATCACCTTGAGAAAGGTCTGCTTCTCGTGGTGATTGCCGATCTGCGCAGCGGCAGCGCGGATCGCGGCGTAGTAGGCCTCCAGCCCTTTCAATGTGCTCTTCTTCAGGCCGCCGGTGAAGAAGGTGGCTTCGAGCTTGTAGAGCTCCTTGGCGACGTTGTTGTCGCGGTGGAATTCGCTGTCGAACACCTTCGAGAAGATCTCTTCGGTGAGGATGTGCTGGATCAGCATCTCGCGCACATCGGCGGCCGTCAGGCTAGGGTTGATGGCCTCTTGCGCGTGCTTCAGGAACTTGGCCGAGGCCTTGGTAAACGCCGCATTGGTGCTGTGCTCGCGCTCGATCATCGCGCGCAGCGCTTCGAGCACGGCGGGCAGATCGGTCTTGAACTGCGCGACGGCCTGCCGAAAGTCGGCGATCTCGGCGCGCTCGAAACCGAAGAACAGCTTGAGCAACTTCTCGAGCGCGTGCACGTCGGTCACGCTGCAGCGCATCACCTCTTCGCGGTGCTGGATCAGCACGGCCTGCGTGCTGTCTTCGAAGATGATGTTGTCTTGCGGGTAGCCGCGTTTGAACTTGAACTCGATCTCGGCATCGAGGTCGTCCTTCGCGTCTTTGGCTTCCCAGTAGCCGAACGGCACGCGCAGCTCGTACAACAACGCGCCGTCGACGAAGCGGGTGTCTTTGGTCGCGCTGTCGAGCTTGTACTCGGGGATGAAGACCAGGTCGTGCTGCTTGCCCCAACCCTTGAGCAGGTCCTTGAACGCCTCCCGCACGACCGACTCGCGATGTGTGCCGCCGATCTTCTTCAACACATCGAGCTGGGCGAGGTACTGGTTGATCAGGACTTGACTCATGGGCGCGGCGGGCCGGCAGTGGGGGCGATGGATTGCAACACACCGCCGGGCCACCGATCGCCAGCCACGCGCCGGTCGCTACGCCGGCCACGCGCCCAACAGTCGCTGCACTCGGGGCTGGATACAGATATCTGTATCATCGCCCCATGAAGACCACGCTCAACATCAATGACTCGTTGCTCGCCGAGGCAAAGTCTCTGGCCGCTCTGCAGCAGACTTCGCTGACACGGCTGATCGAGGAGGGCTTGCGATTGCGATTGCGAGCGCGCGCTGGCCGCGCCGATTCTGCCGGTCTTGCTTTGCCGGTAATTCGGGGCAAGGGTGGGTTGCTTCCCGGCATCGACCCCACCAGCAACAAGTCACTGCTGGCTGCGGCGGGCGATGACGCCTGACGTCAACGTGCTCGTTGCAGCCGCACGCACGGACCATGTGCACCACCCTGTCGCTGCACCATGGCTGCGCAGCACCCTCGGGGGCACTGCAGCAGTCAATAGTTTGCGGCTCATGCCGATGGTGGTTGCTAGTTTCTTGAGGTTGGTGACGAACCCAAAAGTATTTGCGGCCGCCACCACCCCGAAGGTCGCCATCGCCTACATCGACGGACTTCTTGAACTGCCAGGCGTGGAACTTGGGGCGCTCGGCCCCGAGTGGCCGTTGATGCGCCAGCTCTGCATCGACAAGCAACTCACCGGCAATGCCTTGCCAGACGCCTGGCTCGCGGCCGCGGTGATGCAGCAGGGCGAGCATCTCGTCACCTTCGATTCGGACTTCAGAAAGCTGCTGCCGCGCAACCGACTCACCGTGTTGACGACGACGTGAACCCGGGCACCGGCGCCGATCGTTACCCCGGCCCCGCCCGCAGCGCCCGCGTGCTCTCCTGCACCATGCTCTGCACGTTGCGCGTTTCGGCGTAGATGCTGCGCAGGTGCGTGGCGTGGTTGCCCGAGCGCGCCGCGCAGCGCTCGATCTCTTCGAGCGCTGCCACGCTTTGCAGCGCTGCGAAGTGCGGCTCGACGTGCCTCAGCGTCGCGAGGATGTCTTCGCGGATCGTGCGGCTCTCGCGCGTTTGCGGGTCGACCATCGTGCCGTCGAGGCCGAAGCGGCAGGCCTGAAAACGGTTGAAGGTGTAGACGAGGTAATCGTCTTCGGTCGGCGGCGGCTCGGCGCGCTCGAACAGGCGCCGGCTGATCGCCTGCAAATAGCACGCGAGCGCGGCGGCGCGCTCCACCGTGAGCGGCGTGTCGCACACGCGCAGCTCGATCGTGCCGAACTCGGGCTTGGGGCGAATGTCCCAGTAAAAGTCTTTCATCGACTTGACGACGCCGGTCGCTTCCATCTTGGTGAAGTAGCTGTTCGCGAACTCGTCCCAGCTCAGCGTGAAGGGCGCACGGCCGCTGAGCGGGAACGCGAACACCGAGTTGAGCCGCGCCGAATCGAACAGCGTGTCGACACCCTGAAAGAACGGCGACGAGGCCGACAGCGCGATGAAGTGCGGCACGTAGCGGTTCAGCGAGTGCAGCAGAAAGAGCGCGTCGTCACCCGAGGCGCAGCCCACGTGCACGTGCTGG
>JANMWQ010000244.1:0-4625 GCA_031394085.1 Rhizobacter sp.
ATCGCCGGATTTTCGATGATGTGCACGAGGCCGAGCACCGCGAGCACCAGGAACCACAGCACCATCACCGGCCCGAACATCTTGCCGACGCTGGCCGTGCCGTGGCGCTGCACCATGAACAGCACCGTCAGCACGACCAGCGTGATCGGGATGACGTAGCTGCGCAGCGCGGGCGCCGCGACCTCGAGCCCCTCGACCGCCGAGAGCACCGAGATCGCCGGCGTGATCACGCCGTCGCCGAAGAAGATCGCGGTGCCGAAGATGCCCAGCAGCAGCAGGCGCCGGCGCAGCGCGGGCTTGCCTTTGACGGCCTGCGAGGCGAGTGCCAGCATCGCGATCAGACCGCCCTCGCCGTTGTTGTCGGCGCGCAGGATCAGCACCACGTACTTGATCGAGACGATGACCGTCAGGGTCCAGAACACGAGCGAGAGCACACCGTAGATGTTCTCCGCCGTGAGCGTCACGTGGCCGTGCGCGAAGACCTCTTTCAGTGCATACAGCGGGCTGGTGCCGATGTCGCCATAGACGACGCCGACGGCCGCCAGGGTGAGCCCGGCCAGACCGGACTTGTTGGACGAAGAAGAAGAGCTCAAACCGACTGCCAGGAATTTCTGTCGGCGGATTGTGCGCCCGGCAACGGCCTCAAATTTGCACCTTGGTGCCGAGCTCGACCACCCGGTTCGGGGGCAGGTTCAGGAAATCGACGGCCGAGGCCGCGTTGCGGTGCATGTTCGCGAACAGCTTCTCGCGCCACGGCGCCATGCCGGCGCCCAGCGTGGGCACGACGGTCGCGCGCGACAGGAAGTAAGAGGTCATCATCGGGTCGAGCTCGAAGCCGCGGCCCTCCAGCAGCTCGAGCGCCGCCGGCACGTCGACATCGTTCTTGAAACCGAAGCTCAGGGTCACGGCCCAGCAGCCCTTGCACAAGGGCACAGCGCGCGCGCGCTCGGCGAATGGAACCCACGGCACGTCGAGCGTTTTGACAGTGACGAACAGGTTGGTTTCGTGCAGCACGTTGTTGTGCTTCAAGTTGTGCAGCAGCGCGGTCGGTGTCAGATCGGCCTCGCCGTTCATGAAGACCGCGGTGCCGGGCGCGCGCATCGGCGGGTCGGCCAGCACGCTCTTGAGAAACGGCTTGAGCTCGATCGCGTCGGCGCGCAGGCTCGCGCCCAGCAGCTCGCGGCCGCGCGCCCAAGTCATCATCACGGTGAACACGAAGGCCGCGATCAACAGCGTGAACCAGCCGCCGGACAACACCTTCAGGATGTTCGACGAGAAGAACACCAGCTCGATCGCCAGGAAGAAGCCGGTGGCGGCAAGGCAAAACCACAGCGGGTAGTTCCAGCGGTAGCGGATCACGAAGAAGGTCATGATGGTCGTGAGCACCATGGTCGCGGTCACCGCGATGCCGTAGGCCGTGGCGAGCGCGCTCGACGACCCGAAGTGCAGCACCGCGGCCACGATCGCCGCGTACTGCAGCCAGTTCACCCCAGGGATGTAGATCTGCCCGGTGTCGCGCACGGAGGTGTGCAGCACGCGCAGCCGCGGCAGGTAGCCGAGCTGGATCGCTTGCTTGGTGACCGAGAACGTGCCGGAGATGGTCGCCTGCGAGGCGATCACCGTGGCGAGCGTGGCCAGCACCACCATCGGGATCAGGAACCAGCTGGGCACCATGTTGAAGAACGGGTTGTCGGCCTTCGCAGGCTCGATCAGCATCAACGCGCCTTGCCCGAAGTAATTCAGCACCAGCGCCGGGAACACGAGCACGAACCACGCGATGCGGATCGGCTGGCTGCCGAAGTGACCCATGTCGGCGTACAGCGCCTCGGCGCCGGTGACCGCCAGAAACACCGCGCCCAGCACGAGCAAGGTGACGTGCCCGTGCTCGATGCCGAAGGCGATCGCATGCCACGGGTTCAGCGCACCCAGCACCTGCGGCGCACGAATGATCCAGACCACGCCCCAGAAGCCGATCACCAGAAACCACAGGATCGTGAACGGCCCGAACCAGCGCCCCATCGCGCCGGTGCCGAAGCGCTGCACGGCATAGAGCGCGGTGATCACCGCGAGCGTGATCGGCACGACATAGGGCTCGAACGCCGGCGTCACGACCTTGATGCCCTCGACCGCCGAGAGCACCGAGATCGCCGGCGTGATCACGCCGTCGCCATAGAACAGCGCCGCACCGAGGATGCCCATCACGATCAGCGCCGAGCGCATGCGCGGGCGGTCTTTGGTGGCATGCGACGACAGCGCCATCAGCGCCATCGTGCCGCCCTCACCGTTGTTGTTGGCGCGCAGGACCAAGGTCACGTACTTGAGCGTGACGATGATCGTGAGGGTCCAGAACACGAGCGAGAGCACACCGAGGATGTCGGGCTGCGACAGCGTCGCGTGCTTGCTCGCGAAGACCTCGCGCAACGCATACAGCGGGCTGGTGCCGATGTCGCCGTAGACCACGCCGAGCGCGCCCAGCGTCAGGGCGGCGAGGCGGGAAGAGCCGGATTTTCTGTTGCTCAAAAGGACAGACCCTTGGCCGTTGGTGTCGCCGGATTCTGCCCTGTCCTATTCGTAGACCTCGGCGTTCGGGTCGGTCGCCTCCAGCTCGTAGCTCGCCGCCACCATTGCCAGCCGCGCGATCACGCCGTACATGTAGAAGCGGTTCGGCGCGCTCGCACCCGGCTTGGCGCCGGGCTTGGGCAGCTGGCTGTGCTCGGCGAAGGCGAGCGGCGCGAAATGGGCCCCCGGCGCGTTCAGGTTCTCGTCGAACGCGCGCTCGGCGTTGACGCGGTAGAAGCCGCCGACCACGTAGCGGTCGATCATGTAGACCACCGGCTCGGCGACGGCATCGTTGACGCGTTCGTAGGTCGGCACGCCTTCTTGCAGGATGACGTCGTGCACCTCGGGACCGTCTTTGCCGACGCTCATCTTGTTGCGCGTGCGACGGCTGAGGTCTTGCAGGTCTTTCGGGTCGCGCACGGTCATGAGCCCGAAGCCGTGGGTGCCGGCGTCGGCCTTGACGATGATGAACGGCTTCTCCTGGATGCCGTATTCCTTGTACTTGCGGCGCACCTTGCCGAGCAGCATCTCGGCGTGGCTCATCAGGCCCTCGTCGCCGCTGCCGTCCTCGAAGTTGACCTCACCGCACTTGGCGAACATCGGGTTGATGAGCCACGGGTCCATGCCGAGCAGCTTGGCGAATTTTTTCGCGACTTCTTCGTAGGCGTGGAAGTGGTTCGACTTGCGGCGCACCGCCCAGCCGGCGTGCAGCGGCGGCAGCAGGTACTGCTCGTGCAGGTTTTGCAACACCTTCGGCACGCCAGCCGAGAGGTCGTTGTTCAGCAGGATCGTGCAAGGGTCGAAGTTCTTCAACCCGAGGCGCCCCCGGGTGCGCAGCAGCGGCTCGAGCGTCAGCGCACTGCCGTCGGGCAACGCGATCTCGGTGGGCTGCGTGATCGCCTCATCGAGCGTGCCCAGCCGCACATTCAGGCCGGCGGTCTGGAAGATCTGCATCAGCCGCTGCACGTTGGCCAGATAAAACGTGTTGCGCGTCTGCTTCTCGGGAATCAGCAGCAGGTTCTTGGCCTCGGGGCAGATCTTCTCGATCGCCGCCATCGCCGCCTGCACGGCCAGCGGCAACATCTCGTCGGTCAGGTTGTTGAAGCCGGCGGGGAACAAGTTGGTGTCGACCGGCGCGAGCTTGAAGCCGGCATTGCGCACATCGACCGAGGTGTAGAACGGCGGCGTGTGCTCCATCCATTCGAGGCGGAACCAGCGCTCGATCGCCGGCAGCGATTCGAGGATGCGCTGCTCCAGTTCGTTGATCGGGCCGTTGAGCGCGGTGATGAGGTGGGGAACCATGAAAAGAGCCCGGCAGGTCTTGCCGCGGGGATGCGCGGTCGGAGGATTCTAGGCATTTGGGGTTTCCCCGAACATGCGCAAGTTGGGCCGCTCACAAAGAAAAGGGCCGCAAGCGCGGCCCCGGTCATCTTGAAGGAGTTGCCACCGGCAACCCCGCCATCGTCTCCGGCGGAGCGCTAATTGTGGTAGGCCGTCTCGCCGTGCGAGCTGATGTCGAGGCCTTCACGCTCGTCTTCTTCGTTGACACGCAGGCCGATGACCTTGTCGACGATGAAGTAGGCGACGAACGAGACCACGCCCGACCAGACGACGGTGATCAGCACCGCCTTCAACTGAATCCACACCTGCGCGCCGATGCCGTTGGAGACGACGCCGGCCGTGACCCAGTCACCGACCAGGCCCGGGCCGCCGAGCGACTGGGTGTTGAACACGCCGGTCAGCAGCGCGCCGACGATGCCGCCGACACCGTGCACACCGAACACGTCGAGCGAGTCGTCGGCGCCGAGCAGCTTCTTCAGGCCGGTCACGCCCCACAGGCAGGCCACGCCGGCGACGAAGCCGATGACGATCGCCGCGAGCAGGCCGACATTGCCGGCCGCCGGTGTGATCGCGACCAGGCCCGCGACCGCACCCGAAGCGGCACCGAGCATCGAGGCCTTGCCCTTCATCAGCGATTCGCCGATGCACCAGGCGAGCAGCGCGCCCGCGGTGGCGGTGAAGGTGTTCATGAAGGCGAGCACGGCGCTGTTGCCGGCCTCGAGCGC
>JANMWQ010000302.1:0-5877 GCA_031394085.1 Rhizobacter sp.
CCGGTCTCGTCGGTCTCGAAGTGGTAGTACTGAACGTCGAGCGAGACCTCGGCGCGGCGCGCGAGCTGCGCCCGCGTATCGAGCGAGAACAGCCCGAGCGGCATCAGCCGAAAGCCCGACACCTCGGGCGAGGGTTGCGAGGTCTGCGCGATGCGGCCGAGCGTGGTCGCGGTGCTCAGCGGGATCGCCTCGCTCGCGATCGCGGCGCGGTCGATGACCGGCAAGCTGCTGCAGGCGCCGAGCAGCAACGTGCCGGCGAGCGTTATGGTGGCCGCGAGGTGGCGCCAGAGCGAGGGTGGCATGCAGACGGGGTAACTCAGCGCGGATCGCTGCCGAACACCCGATCCCAAAACGAGTTCGTCACGCCATAGCTGCCGGGCCGCGCCAGATGGTGGTGCAAGGCATGCGCGCGCTTGCGGCGCTTCAGCCAGGCGTTGTCGAAATTCCAGTGGTGGGTCGCGTGGTGCGTGACCGCGTATCCGAAGTAGCCGACCAGCACGCCCCAGGTCAGCGCGCAGGCGATCCAGACATCGGCCAGCGCGAACACGGGCAGAAAGACGAGGCCGAAGATCAGGCTCGCACTCAGGATCGTCGGGCTCGCGATGCGTGCGGTCGGCCGCGCATGGTGCAGCGCGTGCCAGCGGCGAAACGGCGGCATGCCGTGCAGCACGAAGCGGTGCATCGCGTATTCGATCAGCGTCCAGGCCGCGAGGCCGATCAGTGCGAGTGCAGCGAGCTCGGGCCAGGCCCGCAGCGGTTGCGCGACCGTCAGGAAGGCCGGCAGCCCCACGACTGCGGCGCCGTACAGCAAGAAGTCGGCGCGGTAGGCGTTGCGGCTGTGTTCCAGCGCGAATAGTTCCATCGAAGCGTGCTCATGTTGGTGATGCCGCATTGGAACCGACTTCGGCACGCCGGTTCACGCACGTCGCGAAATGGGCAGCGTATGTACGCCATCGAACATACGAGAGCACGCGAACTGCCTAGACTCGCTCGCGAGACTCTGGGCTCGGTCGTCGCCAAGGCGACCCTCCACCCTTTACCCTTCACCCGGAGCCCACGTGATGGCCCTCGCGCCCGATCCCCGAACCAACCTATTGCTCGCCGCCCTGCCCGCGGCCGAATGGCGCCGCTGGCAGCCTCTGCTCGAACCGGTCGAGATGCCGCTCGGCCAGGTGCTGTACGAGTCCGGCAGCACGCTCAGCCATGTGTACTTTCCGACCACCGCGATCGTCTCGCTGCTCTACGTGATGGAAAACGGCTCCTCGGCCGAGATCGCTGTCGTCGGCAATGACGGCCTGGTGGGCATTTCACTGTTCATGGGCGGCGAATCGACACCCAGCCGCGCAGTTGTCCAGAGCGCCGGCCAGGGCTTGCGGCTCACCTCCGAGGTCATCAAGGACGAGTTCAAGCGCGCGCCGGTGCTGCATTTGCTGCTGCGCTACACCCAGGCGCTGATCACGCAAATGGCGCAGACCGCCGTGTGCAACCGCCACCATTCGCTGGATCAGCAACTTTGCCGCTGGCTTTTGTTGAGCCTCGACCGCCTGCAGGGAGACGAGCTCGTGATGACGCAGGAGCTGATCGCCAACATGCTCGGCGTGCGCCGCGAAGGCGTGACCGAAGGTGCGCTCAAGCTGCAGGAGGCCGGCTTGATCCGCTATGCGCGCGGGCGCATCAAGGTGCTCGACCGGCCCGGGCTCGAACGTCGCACCTGCGAGTGCTATGCGGTGGTCAAGAAAGAATACGACCGGCTGCTGCCGGTGAAGCCGACGTCCTAGCGAATCCGCCTCGCGCTCAGCCGCTATGTTCGCCGGCACACAGTCAGCCCGTGGCGCAACGCCCAAACTCGATCCCCCACCGCAGGAGCGCAGTTTGGCCATTGTCGAGAACCATCTGATCGAGCGATTGCCGCGCACCGAGCGCCTGCGGTTGCTCACGCTCTGCGAGCCCGTCGAGCTCGTGCTCGGCGACGTGATGTTCGAGTCCGGCGAAGCGACCCGCCACGTCTGGTTCCCGACCGAAGGCTTCGTCTCGCTGATCACGCTGATCGACGGCAGCCCCGTGCTGGAGGTGGGCATGGTCGGCCGCGAAGGCTTGCTGGGCGCGCACCTCGCGCTCGGCGTCGCGAAAGCGCCGTTGCGCGCACTGGTGCAGGGGCCGGGCACGGCCTGGCGCATCGGTGCGGCCGCCTTTCGCGCCGAGCTCGCGCGCAGCGCGCCGTTACAGCGCGGCCTCAACCGCTACCTGTACGTGCTGATGGCGCAGCTCGCGGCGGCCACGGCCTGCCTGCGTTTTCACCAGATCGGTCCGCGCCTGGCGCGCTGGCTGCTGATGAGCCAGGACCGGGCCCATGCCGATCACTTTCATGTCACACACGAATTCCTCGCTTACATGCTGGGCGTGCGGCGCGTCGGCGTGACCAGCGCCGCTGGCGCGCTGCAGCGCAGCGGGTTGATCGAATACCGCCGTGGCGCGCTCCGGGTGCTCGACCGCACCGGGCTCGAAGCCGCGGCCTGCGGCTGCTACGCGACCGACCGGCGCACCTACGACGAGCTGCTCGATCCGACGAAGCTGGCGCGCTGACCCGCCGGGCGTGCGTTACCGTACAGACCGGGCAACGCTGGCGGGCTATCTTCGTTCGATGAAAATCATTTTTGCCGCCGACGGCAGCAAGTACACCAAGAAGGCACTCGCCTTTCTCGTGACCCACGACAGCCTGGCCGGCGCCGACGACGAAGTGTTCGTTTTGAATGTGCAACTGCCCGTATCGGCGCGCGTGAAGGCCATGCTCGGCGCCGCCGCCGTCACCGACTGCCAGCGCGAAGACGCTGAAAAGGTGCTGGCACCGATCGCCAAGTTTCTCGACCGGCACGGGCTGCGTTACCGCAGCGCCTGGGTTTCCGGCTCGCCTGCGGCCGAGATCGTCAAGGCCAGCGTGCGCGAGCATGCGCACCTGATCGTGATGGGCACGCACGGTCACGGCTTTCTCGGCCGCGCGGTGATGGGCAGTGCGGCGCAGCGCGTCGTCACCGACAGCGAAGTGCCGGTGCTGTTGGTGAAGTAACGGGCGACACAGGCACAGAAACAGGCACAGGACCGGAGCAAACCATGTCACAACTGCCTTCCGACGCGCTGCTCGACGACATCGAGACACTGTTCTGCGCTGTCAGCGCGCGCCTGCGGCGCGTCGCCGACGGCCCGGTCGAACCGATCGCCGCGCCGGAGGTCGAATCGATCGGCCAACTGCGCGCCGCCGTGCTCGAATGCGTGACCGCGCTCGACCAGTTGCAGTCGATGCTTTCGCTCGAGATCGAACGCCGCAGCCGGCTCGAACAGATGATCAACGACGCACAAGCCGCGCTCGCCAGTGCACCGCCCGAGCTCGCGGCGATGTTCGACATCGTGCTGGGCATGCCGCCGCTCGGGCGCAGGTCGGCACGCTCGCCCGAGGCGGCCCGCGCATCATGAACAACCCGCTGTCACCCGATCTGCTGCGCCGGATGCACGCCTGGTGGCGCGCTGCCAACTACCTCTCGGTCGGCCAGATCTACCTGAAGTCGAACCCGCTGCTCGACACCCCGCTGACACTCGCCGACGTGAAGCCGCGCTTGCTCGGTCACTGGGGCACGACGCCGGGGCTGAACCTGCTCTACGTGCACCTGAACCGGCTGATCACCGCGCACGACCTGAACATGATCTACGTGATCGGCCCGGGGCATGGCGGGCCCGGCATCGTCGCGAACACCTACCTCGAAGGCTCCTACACCGAACGCTACCCGGCGATCGAGCAGAGTCGCCACGGCATGGCACGGCTGTTCCGCCAGTTCTCGTGGCCGCACGGCATCCCGAGCCATGTGGCGCCAGAAACACCGGGCTCGATCCATGAGGGTGGCGAGCTCGGCTACGCGCTCGCCCATGCTTACGGTGCGGCGTTCGACAACCCCGGGTTGATCGTTGCCTGCGTCATCGGTGACGGCGAAGCCGAGACCGGCCCGCTGGCCGCGAGCTGGCACTCGAACAAGTTCCTGAACCCGGCGCGCGACGGCGCGGTGCTGCCGATCCTGCACCTGAACGGCTTCAAGATCGCCAACCCGACCGTGCTCGCGCGCATCCCGCGCGAGGAACTCACCGCACTGCTGCGCGGCTACGGCCACGAGCCGCATTTCGTCGAAGGCGATGACCCCGAGCTCGTCCACCAACGGCTCGCCGAGGTGATGGACACCGCGCTCGCGCAGATCCAGCGAATTCAGCGGCAAGCGCGCGCGCTCGCATCGAACGAGGTACCCGAGCGGCCGCGCTGGCCGATGATCGTGCTGCGCACACCGAAGGGCTGGACCGGCCCGAAGACGGTCGACGGCTTGCCGGTCGAAGGCACCTGGCGCGCGCACCAGGTGCCGATCGCGCACGTGGCCGATGGCGACCACCTGAAGCTACTCGACGACTGGCTGCGCAGCTACCGACCCGAAGAACTGTTCGACGCCAACGGCACGTTCCGCGACGAGTTCGCCACGCTCGCGCCGACCGGCCAGCGCCGCATGGGCGCGAACCCGCACGCCAATGGCGGCGTGCTGCTGCAGCCGCTCGCGATGCCCGACTTCCGCGCCCACGCAGTCGCGGTGCCCGCGCCCGGCGCCGTCGATGCCGAGGCGACGCGCGTGCTCGGCGGCCTGCTGCGTGACGTGATGGCGCTGAACCTCACACAACAAAACTTCCGCGTCTTTGGCCCCGACGAGACCGCATCGAACCGGCTCGGCGACGTGCTCGACGTGACCGGCAAGGCCTGGATGGCCGAGGTCGAACCGGTCGACACCCACCTCGATCCGAACGGCCGCGTGATGGAAGTGCTCAGCGAGCACCTGTGCCAAGGCTGGCTCGAGGGCTACTTGCTGACCGGCCGCCACGGCCTGTTCTCGTGCTACGAGGCGTTCATCCCCATCATCGACTCGATGCTCAACCAGCACGCCAAGTGGCTCAAGGTGACCGCAGAGATCGCGTGGCGGCCGCCGATCGCGTCGCTGAACTACCTGCTCACCTCGCACGTCTGGCGGCAGGACCACAACGGCTTCTCGCATCAAGACCCGGGCTTCATGGACCACGTGGCGAACAAGAAGTCCGGCGTCGCGCGCATCTACCTGCCGCCCGATGCGAACTGCCTGCTTTCGGTCGCCGACCATTGCCTGCGCAGCAGGCACCTGATCAACGTGATCGTCGCCGGCAAGCAGCCGCAGCCGCAGTGGCTCGGCATCGACGCCGCGGTGCGCCACTGCACGGTCGGCGCCGGCATCTGGGCGTGGGCGAGCAGCGCGGGCGACCCCGAGGTCGTGATGGCCTGCGCCGGCGACGTGCCGACGCTGGAAACACTCGCCGCCGTGATGCTGCTGCGCGAGTACGAACCCGACTTGCGCGTGCGCGTCGTCAACGTCGTCGACCTGATGGTGCTGCAACCGTCGAGCGAGCACCCGCACGGGCTTGCGGACCACGCGTTCGATGCGATGTTCACGCTCGACAAGCCGGTGATCTTCGCGTTTCACGGTTACCCGTCGCTGATCCACAAGCTCGCGTACCGGCGCCACAACCACGCCAACATCCACGTGCGCGGCTACAAGGAAGAAGGCACGACGACGACGCCGTTCGACATGGTCGTGCTCAACAACGTCGACCGCTACCAGCTCGCGCTCGACGCGATCCGCCGCGTGCCGCGGCTTGCGCACCGGGTCGACATGGCAACCGCCCGGTATTGGGCCACGCTGGAACGCCACGAGCGCTACATCGGCGAGCACGGCGAAGACCTGCCGGAGATCCTCGACTGGGCCTGGCAGCCTGCCGCCGGTCAGACCCAGGGCAACGAATAGGTCTTGGTTCGAGCCGGTTCGTGCA
>JANMWQ010000304.1:0-1783 GCA_031394085.1 Rhizobacter sp.
GAACGACAGCACCGCGCCTTCGCCGACGACGAGGTGATCGAGCACCCGCACGTCGACGAGCCTGAGCGCGCTCACCAGCGTCTGCGTGAGGTACTCGTCGGCCTTCGACGGCTCGGCCGCACCGGAAGGGTGGTTGTGCGCAAACACGACCGAGGCTGCATGCAGTTCGAGCGCGCGCTTGACGACCTCGCGCGGGTACACGCTGGTCTGCGTGAGCGTGCCGCGAAACATCTCTTCGTACTTGAGCAGCCGCGCTTGCGCGTCCAGAAACATCACCGCGAAAACCTCGTGCGGGTGCTGGCCGAGTTGCAGCTTGAGGTAGTCCTTCACCTTGGCCGGGTGGTCGAACGACGGTCGTTGCGCGAGCTCTTGCGCCAATGCGCGGCGCGCGAGTTCGATCACCGCGGCGAGCTCGGCGCGCTTGGCCGGGCCCAGGCCTTTGATCTTCTTCAGGTCGTCGGCCTGCGCGTGCAGCAGGCCCTGAATGCCGCCGAAGTGATCGAGCAGGTTTTGCGCGAGCTGCAGCACCGAGCAGCCTTTGAAGCCGGTGCGCAGCAGCAGCGCGATCAGCTCGGCATCAGCGAGCGCGCCGGCGCCGTTGGCGAGCAGTTTCTCGCGCGGGCGGGCGTCGGCAGGGATGTCCTTGAGCATCATGGGTTGGGTCGATTCAAGGGCATTGCGGCCAACTCGTAAAATCGAACCAGTCTATCGGCTGCGGTCGACTCAGATTCAGCCTTAGTTTTAGCCTTGTCAGGATTTCGCGTGAACCAAGTCCAACCGGGGTCGTTCCTGACCCTGCACTACCGCCTCTCGGGCCCCGATGGCGCCGACCTCATCAACACCTTCGACGACAAACCGGCGACCCTGTCGCTCGGCACCGGCGTGCTCGCGCCGGCGATCGAGGCGCGCTTGATCGGGCTGCCCGAAGGCACGCGGCAGTCGTTCGAGCTCGCGCCGGGCGAGGCCTTCGGCGAGCGCAACCCCGAGATGCTGCAGCGCGTGAAGCGCTCACTGTTGAATGAGTTCGGTGACCCCGACGAGCGCTACAGCGTCGGCGATGTGGTGCAGTTCCCCACACCCGACGGGCAGGGCGCGTATGCCGGCGTGGTGCGCGAGGTGATCGATGGCGGCGAGGTGCTGGTGTTCGACTTCAACCACCCGCTTGCCGGCCGCCCGGTGACCTTCGAAGTGCAGTTGATCGGAGTCATGTGATGAATTCGGAACTTGAAGAAATCGTGCTCGCCGAGCCGCGCGGCTTTTGCGCCGGGGTCGACCGCGCGATCGAGATCGTCGAGCGCGCGTTGACCAAGTTCGGCGCGCCGATCTACGTGCGCCACGAGATCGTGCACAACACGTATGTCGTCAATGACCTGAAGGACAAGGGCGCGATCTTCATCGAAGACCTCGCCGACGTGCCGCCCGGCGCCACGCTGGTGTTCAGCGCCCACGGCGTCTCGCAAGAGGTGCGCAAAGAGGCGGCGCAGCGCGGCTTCAGCGTGTTCGATGCGACCTGCCCGCTGGTGACGAAGGTGCACGTCGAGGTCGCCAAGCTGCACAAGGAAGGTTACGACTTCATCATGATCGGCCACAAGGGCCACCCCGAGGTCGAGGGCACGATGGGGCAGCTGACCGAAGGCATCTACCTGGTCGAAGACGTGGCCGACGTGGAGCGCGTGCAGGTGGCGCAGACCGAGAAGCTCGCGCTCGTGACGCAGACCACCTTGTCGGTGGACGACGCGGCCGAGATCGTGGCGGCCGTGAAGCGGCGCTTCCCGAACGTGCG
>JANMWQ010000341.1:0-5092 GCA_031394085.1 Rhizobacter sp.
TCAGGTCGGCCAGATGCGCGTGCCGCTGGGCGTGTTCGGCATGATTTACGAGAGCCGGCCCAACGTGACGATCGAAGCCGCGTCGCTCGCGATCAAGAGCGGCAACGCGGCCATCTTGCGTGGCGGCTCGGAGGCGATCCACTCGAACCGCGCGTTGTGGCAAATCGTGCAGGCCGCGCTCGTCGAGGCCGGCCTGCCACCCGACGCCGTGCAACTGGTACAGACCACCGACCGCGCCGCCGTCGGCTACCTGATCAGCTCGCCCGAGGCGGTCGACGTGATCATCCCGCGCGGCGGCAAGGGCCTGATCGAGCGCATCTCGCGCGAGGCCAAGGTGCCGGTGATCAAGCACCTCGACGGCAACTGCCACGTGTATGTCGACGCGAGTGCCGAACTCGAGATGGCGCTGCGCGTGACCGACAACGCGAAGACGCAAAAGTACAGCCCGTGCAACGCGGCCGAATCACTCCTCGTGCACGCCGGCATCGCCGCAGCGTTCCTGCCGCGCATCGGTGAGTTGTTCGCGGCCAAGGGCGTCGAGATGCGCGGTGACACGGCCGCGCTCGAGTGGTTGCAGCGCGTGCCGAACGCGAAGCTCGCCGCCGCGACCGAGCAGGATTGGTCCGAGGAATACCTCGCGCCGGTCATCAGCGTGAAGGTCGTGGCCGACTTGGACGAGGCCATCGCGCACATCAACCGCTACAGCTCGCACCACACCGATGCGATCCTCACCGAGACGCATACGCACGCGCAGCGTTTTTTGCGCGAGGTCGATTCGGCCAGCGTGATGGTCAACGCGTCGACCCGCTTCGCCGACGGCTTCGAGTACGGCCTGGGCGCCGAGATCGGCATCAGCACCGACAAGTTGCACGCGCGCGGGCCGGTGGGGCTCGAAGGCCTCACGTCGCTGAAGTGGATCGTGCTCGGCCACGGTGAAACGCGTGGCTGAGCGAGCCGCAGAATCTCCGCGCCGTCGCCTGTCGGATCAGGCTGACCCGCGGCGCGCACTCGTGCTGTTCTCGGGCGGACAAGACTCGACCGCTTGCCTCGCGTGGGCGCTCGACCGCTACGCGCACGTCGAGACGATCGGCTTCGACTACGGCCAGCGCCATGCCGTCGAACTCGAATGCCGGCTGCATGTACGGGCCGCACTGCATGCGCAGTTCCCGCGCTGGGCACGCAAGCTCGGTGACGATCACTTGCTCGACCTCTCGCTGCTCGGCCAGATCTCCGACACCGCGCTGACCGACGACCGCGCGATCGAGATGACCGCACAAGGCCTGCCCAACACCTTCGTGCCGGGCCGCAACCTGATGTTCTTCAACTTCGGTGCGGCCGTGGCCTACCGGCGCGGTCTCTCGGTGCTGGTCGGCGGCATGTGCGAGACCGATTTCTCGGGCTACCCCGATTGCCGCGACAACACGCTGCGCGCGCTGCAGGTTGCGATCAGCCTCGGGCTCGACGCACCGATGACGATCGAGACGCCGCTGATGTGGCTCGACAAGTCGCAGACCTGGGCGCTGGCCGAGCAGCTCGGCGGCGAGCCGCTGATCGAGTTGACCGTCGAGCACACGCACAGCTGCTACCTCGGCGACCGCACGCATCGCCACGAATGGGGCTACGGCTGCGGCCTGTGCCCGGCCTGCGATTTGCGGCGCAAGGGCTACCAACAATGGGTCAACGCATAGATGGATTCGAAAGCCGAACTTTTCGACCAGATCGGCCGCGAATTGCGTGCGCGCGACGCGGTGCTGGTCGCGCACTACTACGTCGATGGCGACATTCAAGACCTGGCGCTGCAGACCGGCGGCTGCGTCGCCGATTCGCTGGAGATGGCGCGCTTCGGCCGCGCCCATGCGGCGCGCACGCTGGTGGTCGCAGGTGTGCGCTTCATGGGCGAGACGGCGAAGATTTTGTCGCCTGACAAGCGCGTGCTGATGCCCGATCTCGCGGCCACCTGCTCGCTGGATCTGGGTTGCCCGCCCGATGCGTTCGCGGCGTTCTGCGACGCCCAGCCCGACCGCACCGTGGTCGTCTACGCCAACACCAGCGCGGCGGTGAAGGCGCGCGCCGACTGGATGGTGACGAGCTCGTGCGCGGTCGCGGTGGTGAGCCACCTGCACGCGCTCGGCCAGAAGATTTTGTGGGCGCCAGACAAGCACCTCGGCCGCTACGTGCAGGAGCAAACCGGTGCCGACATGCTGCTCTGGGACGGCACCTGCATCGTGCACGATGAGTTCAAGGGCATCGAGCTCGAACTGATGCGCCGCGAGCACCCCGACGCGATGGTGCTGGTACACCCCGAGTCGCCCGCCAGCGTGGTCGCGCAGGCCGATGTGGTCGGCTCGACCACGCAGCTGCTCAAGGCCGTGGTCGACGGCACCGCGCCGATGTACATCGTGGCGACAGACAACGGCATCCTGCACCGCATGCGCCAGCTCGCGCCGGGCAAGACGCTGGTCGAGGCGCCCACCGCCGGCGAGAGCGCCACGTGCAAGAGCTGCGCGCACTGCCCGTGGATGGCGATGAACGCGGTGCAAGGCGTGCTCGACTGCCTGCGCCTCGGCCGCGGCGAGGTCAGCGTGCCGCAGCACACGCGCGAGCGCGCGCTCGGCTGCATCGAACGCATGCTCGATTTCGTGGCGGCGCAGCCTGGCGCGTCGGCAGCCGGATTCGTGCCCGGTTCAGCGCCCAGTCCCGCGACCGGCTTCGTGCCCAAGATCGGCGCCGCCTGATGTTCGACGCCAACGAGACGCTCCAGCAGGCGCGCGCACGCAACATCCGCGACGCGCTCGCTGAAGACATCGGCCGCGGCGACTGGACCGGCCAGCTCATCCCTGCCGGCCGGCGCGTGCGGGCTACCGTGAAGGTGCGCGAGACCGCGGTGCTCGCCGGCCGCGACTGGTTCAACGGCTGCGTGCACGCGCTCGATGCCGAAGCGCACCTCGACTGGCAGTTCGACGAAGGCGCCGAGATGGCGGCCGACGCGCGGGTGTGCGAGATCGAGGCCGACGCGCGCGCCTTGCTGTCGGCCGAGCGGCCGGCGCTGAACTTCTTGCAACTGCTCTCGGCGACCGCGACGGTCACGCGGGCGCATGTGCGCGCCGTGGAAGGCGCATCTCCGAACCCGCGCGGCTGCGCCGTGCTCGACACACGCAAGACGATGCCCGGACTGCGCCAGGCGCAGAAGTACGCGGTGCGCGTTGGCGGTGGGCAGAACCAGCGGCTCGCGCTGTGGCACGGCATCCTGATCAAGGAGAACCACATCGCCGCCGCCGGCGGTGTGACGGCGGCATTGGCGAATGCGTTCGCGTTGAACGCCGGCGTCGAGGTGCAGATCGAGGTCGAGACGACCCTCCAGTTGCGCGAAGCACTCGCCGCCGGCGCCACCAGCGTGCTGCTCGACAACTTCACCGAGGCCGCGATGCGCGAAGCCGTGGCCGCCACCGGCGGGCGCGCGCTGCTCGAAGTCTCGGGCGGCGTCACGCTCGCGCAACTGCGCGCCATCGCGGCGACCGGCGTCGATCGCATCTCGATCGGCGCACTGACGAAAGACGTGCGAGCGATCGATTATTCGATGCGCGTGAGCGGCGCGGCCCTTTGACAGAGATATCGTCTCGGTGCGATTTTTTACGAATATCTTCCAAAGGCGATATTAACAATTTATCGTCTTAAACAGATTTTTTGCAAACATCGGCTTGAAGCGATATGCTGGCCCCATGGACTACCTTGTCGTGCTTCCGGCCCAGCTCGAGCAGCACCTGCGTTCACTGCGCAAGTCACGGGGCCTGACGCAGGCGCAACTGGCGCAGTTGCTGGGTGTCGTGCAATCGCGTGTGGCCGACATCGAAGCGAATCCGGGCGCGGTGAGCGTCGAGCAGTTGCTGCAAATCCTCGGTGTGCTCAACGCACAGGTGCTGATTCGCGACACCGGCCTCGAACCCGATGTGAAGGTGGCTCGGCGCGGCAGCGTGCCGGCACGAATCAAGCGCGACCCGCCGCAAGGCCAGTGGTGAAGGTCTTCATCGGCGGGCACTCGCCCCATGGCTGACAGGCTGCACGAACTCTGGGTGTGGATGAACGGCGAGCACATCGGCGCCTGGCAGCGCGGCCGAACCGGCGCGCACCGGTTCACGTACGAATCGTCGTGGGTGGCGTCGCCCCGGGTGCGGCCGCTGTCGTTGTCGATGCCCATCACACCCGACCGCGCCATCACGGGCGCATTGGTCGAGCACTACTTCGACAACCTGCTGCCCGACGACGAGCGCATCCGGCGCCGGGTGGCCACCCGCTTCAAGACGGGCTCGACCGCGACCTTCGAGCTGCTTCAAGCCATCGGCCGCGACTGCGTCGGTGCCGTGCAACTGCTGCCGCCCGACACGGCGCCCGAAGGGTTCGACCGGGTCGACGGCGAGCGGATGAGCGATGCCGAGATCGAGCAGCATCTGCACGGCGTGGTCACCGAACCGGGCCTCGGCGCGCACGAGGATGCGAACGACTTCCGCATCTCCATCGCCGGCGCGCAGGAGAAAACCGCCTTGCTGCGCAGCCGCGGCCGGTGGTGCCGCCCGCTGGGCGCGACACCGACGACGCACATCCTCAAACTGCCGCTGGGGCTGGTCGGCGGCCGGCGCCTCGACCTCACGCACTCGGTGCAAAACGAGTGGCTCTGCGCCCAATTTTTGAGGGAACTCGGCCTGCCTGTGGCGACCACCAAGATGGCTCGCTTCGGTGACCAGCTCGCCTTGGTGGTCGAGCGCTTCGATCGCGTCTGGGCCAAGCGCGCCGACGATGGCCAGCGCTGGATCGCGCGCCTGCCGCAGGAAGATTTTTGCCAGGTCATGGGCCTGCCCTCGCGCCTGAAGTACGAGGCCGCGGGCGGCCCCGGCATGCAGCAGATCGTTCAAGTGCTTCTGCGCAGCCAGACGGCACCGGCCGACATCGCAACCTTCTTCTGCGCGCAATTGGCGTTCTGGTTCCTCGCTGCCACCGATGGCCACGCGAAGAACTTCTCGATCTTCCTGCTCCCGGAAGGCCGCTACCGGATGACGCCGCTGTACGACGTGATCTCGCTGTGGCCGGTCATCGGCAA
>JANMWQ010000364.1:0-7323 GCA_031394085.1 Rhizobacter sp.
TTCGCCGAATTCAAACCACTTTCGGAAGCCGCACGCGGTTTGCTGCGCGGCCTGGTGCTGCGCTTCTCCGAAGCCGACGCGCAGGCCATCAAAGACATCGAGCGCACCACCAACCACGATGTGAAGGCGGTCGAATATTGGCTCAAGGGCCGCTTCGGATCGATGGCCGAATTGAAGGCCGCCGGCGAGTTCGTGCACTTCGCCTGCACCAGCGAAGACATCAACAACACCAGCCATGGCCTGATGCTGCAGACCGCGCGCGCCGAGGTGCTGCTGCCGGCGCTCGACGCGATCGTCGCGAAGCTGACGGCGATGGCGCACGCGCTCGCCGCCGTGCCGATGCTCGCGCGCACCCACGGCCAGACGGCGAGCCCGACGACGGTCGGCAAGGAGATCGCCAACGTGGTCGCGCGCCTCGCCCACGCGCGCACCCGCATCGCCGAGGTGAAACTGCTCGCCAAGATGAACGGCGCGGTCGGCAACTACAACGCGCACCTCGCGGCCTACCCCGATTTCGACTGGGAGGTATTTTCGCGCCGCGTCATCGAAAAACAGCTCGGCCTCACGTTCAACCCGTACACGATCCAGATCGAACCGCACGACTGCATGGCCGAGTTGTTCGATGCGTTCACGCGCACCAACACGATCCTGATCGACTGGTCGCGCGACGTGTGGGGCTATGTCAGCTTGGGCTATTTCAAACAGCGAACCAAAGAAGGCGAGATCGGTTCGAGCACGATGCCGCACAAGGTCAACCCGATCGACTTCGAGAACGCCGAGGGCAACTTCGGACTCGCCAACGCGCTGCTGACGCACCTCTCGCAGAAGCTGCCGATCTCGCGTTGGCAACGCGACCTGACCGACAGCACCGTGCTGCGCAACATGGGCGTCGCACTCGGCTACGCGCTGCTCGGCTACGACTCGCTGCTGCGCGGGCTCGACAAGCTCGAGATCAACCAAGCCGCGCTCGCCGACGACCTCGACCACGCCTGGGAAGTGCTGGCCGAGCCGATCCAGACCGTGATGCGCCGTTACGCGCTGCCCAACCCGTACGAGCGGCTCAAGGAGCTGACGCGCGGCAAAGCGATCACGCGCGAAGCCATCGCCGCATTCATCGAGACGCTGGAGATTCCTGCCGCCGAACGTGAGCGGCTGCTGGCGATGACGCCGGCGAGCTACACGGGCAAGGCCGTGGAACTGGCTCGCGCCATCGCCCGACCTTCCTGACGCCTGACGATCGACGCCGGCACGCCACGTGCTACGCGTCTCGGTCCAGGCTCCGGTGAGCAGCGCATCGCCGCGCGTGTGGTGGGCGCAGCACCCCGCCGTTCGCCTGAGAAAAGCGCCGCAAAGGAGACGCAAAGATACCGGCTGTGTACTTGTGCCCACCAACAAAACGGTTGGGCCGCATGCCGTCTTCTTCACGTGACTCACGCCTTACGGAGCATCTCACCATGAACTACCCCCTCGCCATGAACCTGACCGTCACGAACGCAGCGCAAGCGGCGGGCGGCACGGATCTCCTGCGCAACCTGCCCGCCAGCGATCCGGTGGCAGCGCAAAAAGGCCCCGCGATTTCGCCCGAGGTGCAGAAGCGCTACGACGCCTTGCTGATGCAACGCGCCGATGCCAACGCGATGCCGACCGGCGGCGCCTTCGGCATGAACTCACTGATTCGCGACGGTGCGATCCAGTCGGCGAACAAGCAGATCACCGCACTTCAGCAGGAGTTTGCTGGTCTCGGCAGCAAAGCGGGCGCCGGCGTCGCGGCCCCGGCCGCCCAGCCCGATCCGGGCCAGGCCCCGACGTTCAGCCGCTTCACACTGTCCGCCTACAGCTACCCCGTCGAGCAGCGGGAAGACCCGATCAGCCGAAGCCTGGCGCTCGAGTCCGACGACAGCGACGACAACGACGACGCGGAGGTGTCGCTCGGGCAATCGAAGGGACGCGAGGTGTCGGTCGGGCAATTCGGAATCGAGTTGACGTTCGAGACACCGAACAGCGACAAGCCCACCACCCAAGCCGTGGCCGCACCTGCCGCCGAGCCAGCCGCGCCAGCCGCGCCCGCGGCCAAAACGCCGAGCACCGAAGAGCAGGCCAAAGTGGCCTCCGGCACTTTGGCCGCGTACATGCACGCCAGTGGCTTGAACATGGTCAACGTCAACACCCTCTATCTGCTCGCCAACAATGCCTTCGGCAAACCGCCTGCGGATGTGCAGAAGGCGGCCGCGTTCATGCTGGAGCACGCCGACGTCTACAAGACGATCGAGACCAACGATGTGTCGGGTGCGGACGGCATCTCGGGGGTGAACAACTTCGACAAGATGGCGCAGGGGCTGATCGCGATCAAAGGAGCGACCGGTTCGACGACGACTGCTGCGATCGACGCCGACCTCGCACAAAGCGCGAAGAACGCATCGGGCACCCTGGCGGCTTATCTGGGCACCAACGGGGGCTCGATCGATCCGAACCTTTTGTACTCACTCGTGAGCGGCAACGACAAAAAGGTTCCGAAGGATGTGGAAAAGGCCGCCGCCTTCATGCTGGATCACTCGGACGTCTTCAAGGCGCTGGAAACCAACGACGTGGCGGGCGTGGACGGGCTCTCGGGCGTCGGCAACCTGCGCAACGCCGCGCAGGGCCTGATCGCTTTCGACGCGGCGGTGAAGAAGACGTAGCCGGACGGGCGGCGCTGGCTCGCGCGCCGCGGGCCACGGTTGTCTCGTGATAATGGCGCGCAGGCGGGTCGCACGCGACGGCACGCCGCACCCCACGCGCCATCACATGAACTTCACTGAGCAACTCACCCGCGCCGAAGCCCTCAACGACTCGATGCTCTGCGTCGGCCTCGACCCCGATCCGGCGAAGTTTCCCGGCTCGTGGAAAGACGACCCGAGTCGCATCTTCGACTTCTGCGCGACCATCGTCGACGCCACCAAAGACCTGGTGATCGCGTTCAAGCCGCAGATCGCCTACTTCGCGGCGCAGCGCGCCGAGGATCAGCTCGAACGGCTGATCGCGCACATCCACGCGGTCGCGCCCGAGGTGCCGGTGATCCTCGATGCGAAACGGGGCGACATCGGCAGCACCGCCGAGCAGTACGCGCGCGAAGTATTCGAGCGCTATCGCGCCGATGCGGTCACGCTGTCGCCGTTCATGGGCTTCGACTCGATCGAACCCTACCTCGCCTACGACGGCAAAGGCGCGATCCTGCTGTGCCGCACCTCGAACCCTGGCGGCGCCGACCTGCAGGCGCAGAGACTGCCGAACGGCGACAAACTGTTCGAGCACATCGCGCGGCTCGCTTCGGGTGCGTGGAACCGATCGGGCCAGCTCGCGCTGGTGGTCGGCGCGACCTACCCGGCCGAGATCGAGCGCGTGCGCGAACTCGCGCCGACGCTGCCGCTGCTGATCCCCGGCATCGGCGCGCAAGGCGGCGATGCCGCTGCCACCGTGCGCGCTGGCTGGCGGCGCGGCGCGCCGATCATCGTCAGCTCGTCGCGCGCGGTGCTGTACGCGAGCCGTGGCGAGAATTTCGCCGAGGCCGCTCGCGCTGCCGCGCAGGCCACGCGCACCGAGCTGAACCAGGCGCGCCCGGCGGCCTGAGGGGCCGAACTGGCCGTTGCATCGCCGCCAGTTCAGGCGCTGCGCACGGAGCCGGGCTCGTAACATCGGCCGACGTTTCATGCGCTGCGCTGAATGAAGAACACCCGCCCGGTCGATGCCGAACTGCCCGAATCCGCGCCGCGGCTGATCGGGCGTTTTTTCTTCGGCACGGCGGCCTGCGCCGCGCTCGTCATTGCCGCCATCCTGGCGGTGGAGCCGCCCGGGTTGGCGCCCTCGACGCGGTCGTGGCTGGTCGGCAGCATCGGCTTTTTCGTGGTGCTGTGCGGGCTGGCAGTGCGCTGCAGCGCGCGGGCGCGCTTTCCGATGACGGCGGCGTTGTGCGCGGTCGCGGTGGCTGCGATGGGGCTGACGGGCGGGGTCAGCACATTGCTGAACGAGGGCCTGCGCAGCCCGACGCTCGGCTTTTGCGGGCTGATCGTCTGCGTCGTCGGTGCGATCACCGGCGTGCGCTGGAGCCTCGCGATGGGTGCGTTCGCGACAGCGCAGATGGCGGTGATCGCCTGGGCCGAAACGCGCGGCTGGATCACGGGCCTCGTCGCGCCGACCCCGCTCGGCACGGTGCTGCTGTTCCAGTGGCTGATCGTGCTGTGCGGTGCGGTCGGCGGCGCACTGATGTCGCGCGTGCTCGATCACTACCTGCTCGCGGCGGCCGAACGCGAGCAGCGCTTTCGCGGTCTGCTGCGCATCGCCACCGACTGGTACTGGGAGCAGGACGAGCACTTCCGGTTCACCCACATGTCGGAGTCCAGCGCCGATGCCTCGGGCATCGCCCGCGACGATCGCATGCAGCGCAAGCCCTGGGAGATCGCGGGCCTGGGCCTGAGCGCGGACCAGCTCGAGGCGCACCGCGCCGACCTCGAAGCGCATCGCCCGTTCAACGACTTGCTGGCGCGGCGCCGCAACCCGGCCGGGCAATGGCGCACCGTGAGCATCAGCGGCAAACCGCGGTTCGACGCCGACGGCGCGTTCGACGGCTACTGGGGCGTGGCGCGCGACGTGACCGACGAGGTGCTCGCGCAGCGCGCCCTCGCTGCCAGCGAAACGCGCTACCGCGAGCTGTTCACGCGCTCGCCGTCGCCGCTGTTCCTGCACCGCCGCGGCATGGTGTTCGACGCCAACGAGGCCGCGGCACGGCTGTTCGGCTTCGCGAACGCAGCGGCGATGAACGGCCTGGGCATCGTCACGCTGTTCCCGCTGGGCGCCACGCGCGACCGGGTCGTCCAGCGCCTGGCCCAGCTCGATGCGATGGCGGTCGGTGAGGGTTTGCCGGTCACTGATTTCCAGCTGCGCGCGGTCGACGGCCGGGTGCTCACCGTGCAGGCGACCGCGGTGCGCGTCGACACCACCAGCGGCCCGGCGAACCTCTCGCTCTTCTTCGACATCACCGCGCGCAAGGCGGTCGAAGGCGCGCTGCGGCGCTCCGAGGCGATGCTCTCGCACCTGTTCGCGACCAGCCCCGACTGCATCACGCTGACCGAGATCCCGACCGGCCGCTACGCGATGGTGAACGCCGCGTTCACGCGCCTGACCGGCTACGCCGCCGACGAGGTCATCGGCCGCACCGCGCTCGAGCTCGGGATGTGGCACGAGCCCGACACGCGCGGTCGGTTGCTCGCCACGCTGGCGCGCGACGGCAAGGTCGTCGACATGCCGGTCGAGTTCGTCACCCGCTCGGGCGAGCGCGTCTCGACGCTGGTCTCGGCCGGCCGCTTCGAGATGGACCAGCGCGACTACCTCGTGCTGAACACGCGCGATGTGACCGAGAGCGAGCGCACCCGGCTGCGCCACATCGCGATCCTCGAGCGCGCATCGATCGGCATCGCGTTCACGCGCGACGGCCGCTTCGTGCAGGCCAATCCGTACTTCGAGCGCATGTTCGGCTGGGCCGCCGGCAGCCTCGTCGACCAGCCCGGTTCGGTCGTGTGGCCGAACGCGGACGATCACCGCGAGATCGGCGAGCTCGCCGGCCCGATGCTCTCCGCCGGCCGGCCGTTCGAGATCGAGCGCCGCATGCGCCGCAGCGATGGCAGCCAGTTCTGGTGCCGCCTGCTCGCGCAAGTGGTCGACCGCAACGAGCCGAGCCGCGGCGGCACGATCTGGATCGCCGAAGACGTGACCGAGCGCCGCCGCCTCGACGAAGCGCTCGCCGCCGCGCGCGACGCCGCCGAGGCCGCGAGCCGTGCGAAGAGTGCATTCCTCGCCAACACCAGCCACGAGATCCGCACGCCGCTCAACGGCCTGCTCGGCTTGACGCGCTTGGCGATGCAGGCCGACCTGCCGGCAGAGCGCCGCCAGCAGTACCTCGCGCAGGTCCTCGACAGCGCGCAGGCATTGGCCGGCATCATGTCGGACATCCTCGACGTCTCGAAGATCGAGGCCGGCAAGTTCGCACTCGACGACATACCCTTCGACCTGCGCGAGGCCCTCGAAGCCGTGCACCACGCCTACGAATCGCTGGCCGAGGTCAAGGGCCTGGCGCTGCGGCTGGTGATCGACGAGCGCCTGCCGGCCCACGTGCGCGGCGACCCGGTGCGGGTGCGTCAGATCCTGTCGAACTTCATCACCAACGCGCTCAAGTTCACCGAGCGCGGCGAGGTGCGCATCGAAGCCATGCAAACCGCTTCGGGCGGGCTTCGGCTGGCCGTCTCCGACACCGGGCCCGGCGTGCCGCCGGAGATGCGAGCGCGCCTGTTCATGCCGTTCTCGCAAGGCGATTCGTCGACCACGCGGCGCTTCGGCGGCACCGGCCTCGGCCTGTCGATCTGCCGCGAGCTGGCGCAGCTGATGGGCGGCAGCGTCGGCGTGCAGATCGCGCCCGGCGGCGGCAGCACCTTCTGGGCCGAGCTGCCGCTGCCGCGCACCGTGCCGGCGCACCACGCCGCGGGCACGGAGGCGCGCGACATCGCGCGCCTGCGCGGCGCGCGCGTGCTGATGGCCGAGGACAACGCGGTCAACATGATGATCGCAGTGGCGATGCTCGAACTCTGGGGCGTGCGCGTCGCGCAGGCCGTCGATGGCCGCGCCGCGGTCGACGCGGTGCACGCTGCGGCACGCGCGGGCGAGCCCTTCGACGCGGTCGTGATGGACGTGCAGATGCCGATCATGGGCGGCCACGAAGCCGCGCGCGAGCTGCGCCGCCACTACAGCGCAGCGGTGCTGCCGATCCTCGCGCTCACCGCCGCCGCGCTCGTCTCGGAGCGCGACGAAGCGCTGGCGGCCGGCATGAACGAGTTCCTCACCAAACCGATCGACGCAACCAAGCTGCGGCAGGCGCTCGCGGCGCTGGTGCAGCGCTGATGGCTCCCTCTCCCCCTGGGAGAGGGCTGGGGTGAGGGCGGGCGAAGCCCGCTGCCCTGCGCGCGCACCCTCACCCCTGCCCTCTCCCGCGAGCGGGAGAGGGAGCACAGCGCCTACTCGCGGTAGTACACGATCTGGTGGCTGCTGGCGAGCAATTG
Source organism: Rhizobacter sp. (assembly GCA_031394085.1). Lineage (GTDB taxonomy): Bacteria > Pseudomonadota > Gammaproteobacteria > Burkholderiales > Burkholderiaceae_C > LMDS01. The sequence continues at coordinate 7,083 of JANMWQ010000364.1, forward strand.
CCAGTCGTCGCTCCAGACCTCGGCGGTCTGATCGAAGTAGCCGTTGCGAAAGTTGAGCACGCGCGCCACGCCGAGCACATGGCGTGCGCCTTGCGCCTGCAGCATCGCGGCATCGTCATGGAAGTAGTTCGTCAGCGAGACCGTGCCTATCGGGGCGATCTTGCGGCGGCGCACGAAGATGCGCGGGAAGAAGCTGTCGCCCCGCGCCGCGAGCGCGACGAAATCGAGCGCACGCGGCGGC
>JANMWQ010000365.1:0-2998 GCA_031394085.1 Rhizobacter sp.
TTGAGCTGGTCGTCGAGGAAACCGAGCGTGTCGCCGACCGCGATGCTGGTGAGCTTGGTGCGCGTGGTCAGGCGCGGATCGTCGAGCGCGCCGCCGAACCCGGCCGTGCCGGTGAACGCCGGTTGCGCGTACGAGATCGGCTGGTAAATGTTGGTCGGCAATTGATTGCCGAAGTCGAAGCCATAAGCGTTCTTCGTGCGCAGCTGAAAAGCCGCGAACGACGCCACCCACTCGTGGCTGATCGGCCCGGTCTCGAGCTTGCCGCGCACGCCGAGTTCTCCGGTGTCGACGCTGTCGCGCCGCGCGTTGTCGAAGCGGTAGACGCTGGCCGCGCCGGTCGCCGCATCGCTGACGGTCGGGTTCGCGAGCGAGTTCGACTCCGAACTGCGGCGCAGGCCGTAGGCGGCCCAGCCGGTGATCGCCGAGGTGATGTCGAACTCACCGCGCAAGGTGCCGAACAGATCGCGCTCGTTCGAGTACGACCACGGCTGCGCGAAGTTGGACGACGCGTCGGGCGCGCGTGGCACGGCCGTGACGGTGGCGTCGAGCGCGACGTTCGGCCGCGCGCCGCGCAGCTTGTTCTGCTGCCAGCCGATGTCGGCCGAGAGGCGCACGTCGCGGTTGTGCCAGTCGAGACCGACCGCGAGCAGGTCGAGCTTCGAGTGCTCGCCGTCGACTGCGGTGTCGCCGTCGCGGTGCGCCGCGTTGACGCGCACGCCGGTCGCGTTGTCGGGGCCGAAGCGGCGCGAGATGTCGGTCGACACGTTGTATTGGCCGCCACTCGACCCGCCGATCGTGACGCGCGTGAGCGGCTCGTTCGTCGCGCGTTTGGGCAGCAGGTTGATGGCACCGCCGATACCGTCGCCGCCCGGGCTCGCGCCGTTCAGAAAGGCGGTCGCGCCGCGCACCAGTTCGACCCGCTCGAACAGCTCGGTCGCGATGTACTGGCGCGGCAGCAGGCTGTAGAGGCCGTTGTAGGCCACGTCGTCAGAACCGAGGATGAAGCCGCGGATGAAGTACGACTCCTGGAAGTTGCCGAAGCCGCGCGCCATGCGCACCGTCGGGTCGTTTTGCAGCACGTCGCCGACGCTCCTGGCCTGGCGGTCCTGGATCAGCGCGTTGGTGTAGCTGGTGATGCTGAACGGCGTGTCCATCATGTCCTGGTTGCCGAGGATGCCGATGCGCCCGCCGCGTGCCACCTGCCCACCTGCGTAAGGCGCTTTGAGGCCGCCGGCCGAGGCATCGGCGCTGGCGCGCACGGTGACGGGTGCGAGCGTGGTAATCGGCGCGTTCGGCTCCGGCGCGGTGTCGGATGCGGCGCCCTCGCGCTGTGCTCGGGCACTCGACACGAACAGCGTGAGAACGGCGCCAGCCAGCGCGACAGGCCGGAAGGTTGGAGGCTTCATTGAATCTACGGGTGTTAATGAGAACGATTTGCATTATCACGCATGGATGGCGCAGACCCGCCGCAGGTGCGCTAAGTTTTGTCCAGCCAGCGCGCCATCACCCCCGCGGCTTCGAGGGTGAAGGCATCGGCATGCAGCCGCGGGATCAGCGTGGCGCGATCGAGCCGATCGTTGCGGCGGCAGGTGACAAGGTCAGCGGCAGGCGAGCGGCAGGCGTGGCCGGTGCGGCGTTGCGTCGGGCCGGCGTGCGAGACCTTCGCGCCAAACAACGTCGAGCGACGTGACCACGCGCCGCGCGTGCACCGGAGTCAAGGAGTCGGCGGCGGCAGCATTCCAAGCAGCGCCGCCTCGTCCAGCACGGTGATGCCGAGCTCAGTCGCCTTCTCCAGTTTGCTGCCTGCCTCGGCGCCGGCAACGACGAAGTGCGTCTTCTTCGAGACCGACCCGCTGACCTTGCCGCCGGCCGCTTCGATGCGGTCCTTTGCGTCGTCGCGCGAGAGCGTCGGCAAGGTGCCGGTGAGCACGAAGGTCTGGCCGAGCAGCGGCTTGGGCGACGTGTCGGCGGTGCCGTCGTCTTCGCGCCAGACGATGCCGCAGGCGCGCAGTTGTTCGACGACTTCCCGGTTGTGCAGTTGCGCGAAAAAAGTGTGGATGCTCGCTGCCACGATCGGCCCGACATCGTTCACTTCGAGCAACTGCGGCTCGGTCGCATCGAGCACGCGGTCGAGCTGGCCGAAGTGTTTGGCGAGGTCCTTCGCGGTCGTCTCGCCGACATGCCGGATGCCGAGCGCGTACAGAAACCGCGCCAGCGTCGTCTGCTTGCTCTTCTCCAATCCGTCGATCAGGTTTTGCGCGCTCTTCTCGGCCATGCGCTCTAGCGCAGCGAGGTTCGCGACGCCGAGCTTGTAGAGCTCGGGCAAGGTGCGCACGATGCCGGCGTCGACGAGTTGATCGACGAGTTTGTCGCCAAGGCCTTCGACATCCATCGCACGCCGCCCGGCGAAGTGCAAGAACGCCTGCTTGCGCTGCGCCGCGCAGAACAGCCCGCCCGAGCAGCGCCAATCAACCTCGCCTTCCTCGCGCGTGATCTCGCTGCCGCAGACCGGGCATTGGCCGCCCAGCGTCTTGTACAGGTCGAACGGCTGCGCATCGGCCGGGCGTTTGTCGATCACAGCGCCGACGACTTCGGGGATCACGTCGCCGGCGCGGCGCACGACCACGGTGTCGCCGATGCGCACGTCCTTGCGGTCGATCTCGTCCTGGTTGTGCAGCGTCGCGTTGCTCACCGTCGTGCCGCCGACGAACACCGGCAGCAGCTTCGCGACCGGCGTGAGCTTGCCGGTGCGGCCGACCTGCACGTCGATGCCTTGCAGCAGCGTGGTCTGCTCCTGCGCCGGGTACTTGTGCGCCACCGCCCAGCGCGGCTCGCGCGACTTGAAGCCGAGCTGTGCCTGCTGCGCGCGGTCGTCGAGCTTGTAGACGACGCCGTCGATGTCGAACGGCAGCGCGTCGCGGCGCGCGGCGATCTGCCGGTGGTAGGCGATCAGGCCTTCGGCACCGTGCGCGACCCGGCTGTCGTCGTTGACCGGCAG
>JANMWQ010000384.1:0-2006 GCA_031394085.1 Rhizobacter sp.
CCTGGGGCGCCGTGACCTTCTTTCTCGACGACACGTTCGTGCCCGACGAAGCGCAGCGCGCGGCACTGCAGGCGCGCGGTGTCGCGATCGAATCGACGCCGATCGCGCGCATCGCCGACCACGCCACGGTCGAACTGAAAGACGGCCGCCGCCTGGCGATGGACGGCCTGTTCACGGCCTGCCGCACCCACATGGCAAGCCCGCTGGCCGAGCAGTTGGGCTGTGCGTTCGAGCCCGGCCCGCTCGGTGCGTTCATCCGCACCGATGCGTTCAAGGAGACCAGCGTTCCCGGTGTGTTCGCGTGCGGCGACGCGGCGCGCATGGCCGGCAATGTGGCGATCGCGGTCGGCGACGGCGCCATGGCCGGCGCCGCGGCGCATCAATCGATGATCTTCCGGCCGGCGCCGCGCATCGGGCATTGAAGAAACAGCCGCGACAGCGTGTTCGTCAGCGCACTGCGCTCCTCGCCCTCGGTGTGTTGCAGCCCGGCCATCGGGCCATGCAGCATCTTCTGCGTGAGGCCGCGCGACAGCGCTTCGAGCACGGCCTCGATGTCGTCACCCTTGGCGAGCAGCTTGCGGGCGCGCTGCAGCTCGGCGGCGCGCCAGGCCTCGGCCTGTATCTGTAAGGCCTGAATCAGCGGCACGGTCTCGCGCGTGCCGAGCCAGCGGACGAAATCCTGCACGCCGGACTCGATGATGGTCTCGGCCTGGCCGACGGCGGCGAGGCGCTTCTCGCCGCCGGCCTGCACGATCTGCGAGAGGTCGTCGAGCGTGTAGAGGTAGACATCGGGCAGCGACGCGATCTCGGCCTCGATGTCGCGCGGCACCGCCAGATCGACCATCAGCATCGGCCGGCGCTTGCGTGCCTTGATCGCGCGCTCGACAGCACCGAGGCCGATCACCGGCAGCGGGCTCGCGGTGCACGAAACCACCACGTCGAACTCGGCCAGGCGCTCCAGCGCCTCGGTCAGGCCGATCGCCTCCGCGTTGAATTGCGCGGCCAGGGCCTCGCCGCGCTCGAGGCTGCGGTTCGCAATCGTCAGCTGCTTCGGTGACTTGGCGGCAAGGTGCGCGAGCACCGGCGCGGCCATGTCGCCGGCGCCGAGAAACAGCACCTTCAGTTCGCCGAACTCCTCGAACAGGTCGCCGGCGAGCCGCACGATCGCGGCGGCGAGGCTGATGGTGTGCATGCCGATCTCGGTGCCGGTGCGCACCTCTTTGGCAACCGCGAACGAGCGCTGGAAAAGCTGGTGCAAGGTGGTGCCGAGCGTGCCTGCCGAATCGGCCTCGCGCACCGCGAGCTTCATCTGGCCGAGGATCTGCGTCTCACCGACGACCATCGACGACAGGCCGCTCGCGAGGCGGAAGGTGTGGCGCGCGGCGCCGGCGTCTTCGTGCACGTAGAAGTGCGGCTGCAGATCGTTGGCCGCCATGCCGCCGGCTTGCGCCAGCCAGCCGAGCGCGTGCGCCGCGAGGTCGCGCGTGTCGCCACCGGCGCTGCTCGCGCTGCCGACATAGAGCTCGGTGCGGTTGCAGGTCGAGACGATCGCGACCTCGGCGGCGCGCTGCAGCCCGCCGCTGAAGGCGCGCAAGGTCGGCACGAGTTGGTCGCCGGGAAAGGCGAATCGGCCGCGCACATCGAGCGGCGCGGTGGTGTGGTTCAGGCCCAGTGCGATCACAGTCATGCAGTCACCCGTCGATTGGCGGAAGCGGCGCGCAGACCGCGGCGCCAGCGCACCCAGAGGTCGGTGCCGTGCGCGAGGCCGGCAGCGAGCAGAAACAATGCGATCCACACCGCGCCCGCATCGCGCGCGAGGCAGCGCAGCGCGAGCATCAGGCACAGGCCCGAGACCATGTTCATCACGAACTCTCGCGGTGCCACGCCCTTGGCCGTGGCGCGGTGATACAGCGCCAGCGCGGCGCACTCGATCAGCGTGAACGCGATCACGAGGTCGATGACCTGCCGGATGCCGAAGGAGCCGAAGCCGCCGAGGCTTTCGTTCA
>JANMWQ010000385.1:0-3002 GCA_031394085.1 Rhizobacter sp.
GGAACATGCCCTTCACAGGATCGTAGAAATGCTCGATCGTGCGCTCGGCGATCAGGCCCTGTTTGCGCAAGGCGCGGTAGATGTCTTGCGCGAGTTCGTGGTTCTCGGGCGCGTCGGTCGAGTGCCAGTTGTCGAAGCCGATCTGGAAGCCGTCGAGGTATTTTTTGCGGCCCGCGGCGACCTCGGCGACGAAGGCCTGCGGCGTTTGCCCCGCCTTCTCGGCCGCGATCATGATCGGCGCGCCGTGCGCGTCGTCAGCGCAGACGAAGTGAACTTCGCTGCCGACCATGCGCTGGAACCGCACCCAGATGTCGGCCTGGATGTACTCCATCATGTGCCCGATGTGGAACGGGCCGTTGGCGTAGGGCAGGGCGGTGGTGACGAAGAGCTTGCGGGTCATGGGGAGCGCCAGATTGGATGCGAGCCGGCAATTTTAGGGTTCAGATCAGCGGGCGCTCGTTCAGCGGCGGCGGTGCGTATTCGTAGAGCCAGGTTTCGGTCAGCGCCTGACCGTTGGCGCGCAAGAACAGGCGCAGCGAGATCGGCTCGAGGCTGGTCGCGTCGGGCACGAGGTCGAAAATCGCGCGCCAGCCGCGCACCGGATCGAGCGGCCGCGCCGAGGTGGTCTCGATGCGCCCTTTGGTCGTGGTGACGACGGCCTCGACCTTCGTCTTCGAGTCGACCAGCGCGAAATTGCCCCCGGCGAAGTCGACCGCGAACCGCCACGAGAAGTAGCTGCGGTCTTTGCCGACGACGCCGCCGATGCCGGTGCGCGTGGCCACGCAGCGCGCGAGCGGCGGCTGCGACGGCGCCTCGCGGGCCCAGAACATCTTGTAGCCGATCAGCAACTCCTGCCCGGCCTGCGGCTTGGTGGCCGGGTTCCAGAACGCGACGATGTTGTCGTTGGTTTCGTTGTCGGTCGGGATCTCGATCAGGTCGATCGCGCCGGCGCCCCAGTCGCCTTTGGGCTCGATCCACAGGCTCGGGCGACGGTCGTAGAACACACCGTCGTCCTGGTAGTTTGCAAAATCGTGGTCCCGCTGCAAAAGACCGAAGCCGCGCGGGCTGCGGTCGGCGAAGGCGTTGAAGCTGACGTTACGCGGGTTGCGCAGCGGCCGCCACAACCACTCGCCGTTGCCGCTGTGGATCGAGAGGCCGTCGGAATCATGGATCTCGGGGCGCCAGTCGTTGCCCTTGCGCCGGTCGTTCTCGCCGGCCTGGAACATGCTCGTGCACGGCGCGATGCCGAGGCGCTCGATCTCTTTGCGCGGGTAGAGCGCAATGTCGAGGTCCATCAGCGTGGTGTCGCCAGGTGTGATCGCGAAACGGTAGGCGCCGGCCACGCTCGGCGAATCGAGCAGCGCGTAGACGACGAGGGTGTTCGAGTCGGCCGCCGGGCGCTCGAACCAGAAGGTCGTGAAGTCGGGGAACTCTTCGTCGCGCTGCATGCCGGTGTCGACCGCCAGACCGCGTGCCGAGAGCCCGTATTGCCGCGTGCCGCTGGTCGCGCGAAAGTAGCTCGCGCCGAGGAAAGCGGCGATGTCGAACTCGGGCGCGAGGTGGAACTTGAAGCGAAAACCCGCGAAGCCGAGGTCGGCCGGCTGCTTTTTGCCGTCGAGGCCGCTCTTGCCGTAGTCGAACATCGCCGGGTCGTAGGCGAGTTGCTGCGCCTGGCCGTCGACCACCTCGTACATGTGCACCGGCCGCTTGAAAAACAGCCCGAGGTGGAAGAGTTCGAGCTTGAAGCGCAACTTCTCGTCGGCCCACAACGCGTGTTCCGGCCTGAAGCGAATGGCCTGGTACTGGTCCCAGTCGAGCGCCGCGATGGCCGCGGGCAGCTTGTTAACGGGCGCCTGGTACGGCTTGCCAGCGAGCGTGCGGGCTTCGCCCTTGAGCCAGCCGAAGTCGAAGGCCCGCGGCTTGCCGAGCGGCATCAGCGGGTTCGCCTCGGCTGCCGGCCACAAAAAGCTGCTGGCGCCGAGGGCGGTGCTGGTGCGAACGAGATTGCGGAGGAGGGTGCGTCTTTGCATGGCCTCGATTCTTGCGCGCTTTTGAGGCGCCCCGTGACGAGCCGTGACGACGTGCCGCTAGACTTGCAACCCCGCCTCCGCCCGACGCCACCATGCCCGCTCTCACCGACGCTGTTTTGCTCGCTGCACTCAAAACAGTGATCGACCCGAACACCGGCAATGATTTCGTCTCGACCCGCCAGCTCAAGAACCTGCGCATCGAGGGCGGCGACGTGGCTTTCGACGTCGAGCTCGGCTACCCGGCGAAAAGCCAGCTCGCCGGCCTGCGCAAGGCGCTGATCGCCGCAGCGCGCACCGTCGATGGCGTGCAAAACGTCAGCGCGAACCTGAGCATCAAGATCACTGCGCACTCGGTGCAACGTGGCGTGCAGTTGCTGCCGAAGGTGAAGAACATCGTCGCGGTCGCGTCGGGCAAGGGCGGCGTCGGCAAGAGCACGACGGCGGTGAACCTCGCGCTCGCGCTCGCGGCCGAAGGCGCGACGGTCGGCTTCCTGGATGCCGACATCTACGGCCCGTGCTTGCCCGTGATGATGGGCATCGAGGGCCGGCCCGAGAGCGCCGACGGCAAGACGATGGAGCCGATGGAAAACTACGGCGTGCAGGTCATGTCGATCGGCTTCCTGGTCGAACAAGACAACCCGATGATCTGGCGCGGCCCGATGGCCACGCAGGCACTCGAGCAGCTGCTGCGTCAGACCAACTGGGCCGAGCTCGACTACCTGATCGTCGACATGCCGCCCGGTACCGGCGACATCCAGCTCACGCTCAGCCAACGCGTGCCGCTGACCGGCGCGGTGATCGTGACGACGCCGCAAGACATCGCGCTGCTCGATGCCAAGAAGGGCATCAAGATGTTCGAGAAGGTCGGCGTGCCGATCCTGGGCATCGTCGAGAATATGGCAGTGCATGTGTGCGAAAAGTGCGGCCATGTCGAGCACATCTTCGGCGAGGACGGCGGCAAGCGCCTGGCCG
>JANMWQ010000392.1:0-5175 GCA_031394085.1 Rhizobacter sp.
TACGGTGCGCCGCCGTTGCGGATGATCCACGGCACGGCAGCGAACGTCTCGGTGTTGTTGATCGTGGTCGGCTTGCCGTACAAACCGTAGCTCGCCGGGAACGGCGGCTTGAAGCGCGGCTGGCCCTTCTTGCCTTCGAGCGACTCGAGCAGCGCGGTCTCTTCGCCGCAGATGTAGGCGCCGAAGCCGTGCGCCGCATGCAGCTCAAAGCTGAACGTGGAGCCGAGGATGTTGTCGCCGAGGTAGCCCGCTGCGCGCGCTTCTTCGAGCGCCTCTTCGAAGCGGTCGTAGACCTCGAAGATCTCGCCATGGATGTAGTTGTAGGCGGTCTTGATGCCCATCGCATACGCCGCGATCGCCATGCCTTCGATGACGATGTGCGGGTTGAACATCAGGATGTCGCGATCCTTGCAGGTACCGGGCTCGCCTTCGTCGGAGTTGCAGACGAGGTACTTCGGGCCGGGGAACTGGCGCGGCATGAAGCTCCACTTCAAGCCGGTCGGAAAACCCGCGCCGCCGCGGCCGCGCAGCCCAGAGGTCTTGACTTCGGCGATGACCTGATCGGGCGTCATGCCCCGAGCGACACCCTCCACCTCACCGGCTTCGAGAATCTTGCGCAGTGCCTGGTAGCCACCACGGGCCACGTAGTCGGCAAGACCCCAGTTTTTCCCGTCGAGCCCGTCGTAGATCTGCGCGCCGATGTGGCGGTCGTGAAAACAGGTCTCGGTGCCGGTCGCCTGAAACTTCGACAAGTCCAACATCGGGTTCGGGTTCATGCGCGGGTTCCTGTTGCTTGTGCTTTCAACATGTCGATCAGTTCGTCGAGTCGCGCATGGGTCATGAAGCTGACCATCTGGCGGTCGTTGACCAGCATCACCGGCGCGTCGGCGCAAGCGCCGAGGCACTCGCTCTTTTGCACCGTGAACAGGCCGTCGGCCGTCGTGCCACCCTCTTCCACGCCGAGCTTGTGGCAGAGGTGATCGAGCGCTTGTTGCCCGTCGCGCAACTGGCACGGCAGATTCGTGCAGACGTTGAGCTTGAACTGCCCCAGCGGCTGCTGGTTGTACATGTTGTAGAAGGTCGTGACCTCGTGCACCGCGATCGGCGGCATGCCGAGGTACTCGGCAACGGCCTTCTCGCTCTCGGCCGAGACGAAGCCCTGCTCCTGCTGCAGAACAGCCAGACAGGCCATCACAGCCGACTGTTTCTGGTCGGCCGGGTACTTCGCGACTTCGTTGTCGAAGCGCGCGCGTGTCGAATCGCTGATCACCGATCGATCTCCCCGAAAACGATGTCCATCGTGCCGATCAGGGCGACCGCGTCGGCAATCATGTGACCGCGCGACAGCTCGTCGAGCGAGGCCAAATGCGGAAAGCCAGGTGGGCGAATCTTCAGGCGGTACGGCTTGTTCGCGCCATCGCTGACGATGTAGATGCCGAACTCGCCCTTCGGGTGCTCGACCGCCGCATAGGCTTCGCCTTCGGGCACGTGGAAGCCTTCGGTGAAGAGCTTGAAGTGGTGGATCAGATCTTCCATGCCGCTCTTCATGCCCACACGCGCTGGGGGTGCGACCTTGTGGTTGCTGGTGATCACCGGGCCGTCGTTGGCCCGCAGCCAGTCGACGCACTGCTTGATGATGCGGTTGGCCTGACGCATTTCTTCGATGCGCACGAGATAACGGTCGTAGGTGTCGCCGTTGACGCCCAACGGCACGTCGAAGTCCATCTGGTCGTAGACGTCGTAGGGCTGGTGCTTGCGCAGATCCCACAAGATGCCCGAGCCGCGCAGCATCGGGCCGGTGAAGCCGAGGTTGAGTGCGCGCTCGGGTGTGACGATGCCGATGCCGACGGTACGCTGCTTCCAGATGCGGTTGTCGGTGAGCAGCGTCTCGTAGTCGTCGACGCACTTCGGGAAGCGCGAGGCGAAGTCGTCGATGAAGTCGAGCAGCGAGCCCTGCCGATTTTCGTTGCGCTGGGCGATTCCTTTCGCGTTGCGGATCTTCGAGAACTCGTAGCGCGGCATCGCGTCCGGCAGGTCGCGGTACACACCACCGGGCCGAAAGTACGCTGCGTGCATGCGGGCGCCCGAGGCAGCCTCGTACATGTCGAACAAATCCTCGCGCTCGCGGAACGCATAGAGGAAGACGTTCATCGCGCCGCAATCGAGGCTGTGCGACCCCAACCACAACAGGTGGTTCAGCAAGCGCGTGATCTCGGCGAACATCACGCGGATGTACTGCGCGCGGATCGGCACATCGACACCGAGCAGCTTCTCGATCGCGAGGCAATAGGCATGCTCGTTGGCCATCATCGACACGTAGTCGAGGCGGTCCATGTACGGCAGCGACTGGATGAAGGTCTTGCTCTCGGCGAGCTTCTCGGTCGCGCGGTGCAGCAGGCCGATGTGCGGGTCGGCACGCTGGATCACCTCGCCGTCGAGTTCGAGCACGAGGCGCAGCACGCCGTGCGCGGCCGGGTGCTGCGGGCCGAAGTTGAGCGTGTAGTTCTTGATGTCAGCCATGGTGCTCAATCAATGCAGACCACCGTAGTTGTCTTCGCGGATGATGCGCGGCGTGATCTCGCGCGGCTCGATCGTCACCGGCTGGTAGATCACGCGTTTTTGCTCGTCGTCGTAGCGCATTTCCACATGACCCGAGGTCGGGAAGTCTTTGCGAAACGGGTGACCGATGAAGCCGTAGTCGGTCAGGATGCGACGCAGGTCGTTGTGACCTTCGAAGATGATGCCGTAGAGGTCGAAGGCTTCGCGCTCGAACCAGTTGACCGAGCTCCACACGTCGGTGAGCGAGGCCACCACCGGCACGTCGTCATCGGGCGCGAAGACCTTCAGGCGCACGCGCCAGTTCTTCGAGACCGACAGCAAATGCGAAACGACGCAAAAGCGCGGCCCTTCCCAGGCGCGGTCCTTGTAGCTCGAGTAGTCGACACCGCAGAGATCGACGTTCTGCTCGAACTTGAGATCGGCGTGGTCACGCAGCAGCAGCGCGGAATCGATATAGTTCGCAGCCGCGACCGTGACGGTCAGCTCACCACGGTCACGCACCAGCGTCTTCACGCGTTCGCCCAGCACCGACTTCAGCGCCGCTTCGAGTGTGTCGATCTTCATGCGCGCGCGATCGTCGTCTCGCGGCGGATCTTCGCCTGCAACTGCAGGATGCCGTAGAGCAACGCTTCAGCCGTCGGCGGGCAGCCGGGTACGTAGACATCGACCGGCACGATGCGGTCGCAGCCGCGCACGACCGAGTAGCTGTAGTGGTAGTAGCCGCCGCCGTTGGCGCACGAGCCCATGCTCAGCACCCAGCGCGGCTCGGCCATCTGGTCGTAGACCTTGCGCAGCGCCGGCGCCATCTTGTTGCACAGCGTGCCGGCCACGATCATCAGATCGCTCTGCCGCGGGCTCGGCCGAAACAGCATGCCGAAGCGGTCGATGTCGTAGCGGGCCGCCCCCGCGTGCATCATCTCGACCGCGCAGCAGGCGAGCCCGAAGCTCATCGGCCACAGCGAACCGGTCTTCGACCAGTTGATCAGCGCGTCGACACTCGTGGTGACGAAACCTTCTTTCAATACGCCTTCAATGCCCATGGGGTTGCTCTCTGGTCATTCGGTTCAGGTCGCTCATTCCCAATCGAGCGCACCCTTCTTCCACTCGTACACGAAGCCGACGACGAGGATGCCGAGAAACAGCATCATGGCCCAGAAGCCGGGCGCGCCGATCTCTTTGAGCGACACCGCCCACGGGAAGAGAAATGCGATTTCGAGGTCGAACAAGATGAACAAAATCGCGACGAGGTAGTAGCGTACGTCGAACTTCATTCGTGCGTCTTCGAAGGCTTCGAAGCCGCACTCGTAAGGGGAGTTCTTGGCCTTGTCAGGCCGGTTCGGGCCCATGATGAACCCGAGCACCTGAGGCACCACCCCCACTGCTGCACCGATCAGGATGAACAGGATGACGGGGAGGTAGGGTTCCAGATTCATGGGGGGTTGCTGCAGGCCCGCAAGAGCCTGGAATAGCCTGAGCGGATCGACCCTGCCAAATCGCGCGGTGCGCAACGCGACAAAGCCGAGCTGTTTTGGTGCCGTCGGCGAGACTCGAACTCGCACAGCTTTCGCCACTACCCCCTCAAGATAGCGTGTCTACCAATTTCACCACGACGGCCAAACACAACGATTGCTGAAGCAGTTGCTGCAACGATGTTTGCTTGAAACAGTGCCTGGATTGCATGAGGAATAGCTCACCAGACAGCTGCGCATTCTAACCACAAAGCCTTGGCTTCTCGCGAAGCTCGCTGCACTGCACCATCGCGATCGACGCCCCGCAGCGGGGCTCGCCCGAACCCGACTTACTTGGTCGGGATGGCACCCGCGCCCGACGCTTGAGGCGCGGGCGCGGCCGGCGTGCTGACCACCGACGCGGGCGCCGCGGCAGCGGACGGCGTGCTTGCGGCGCCCGGCACTTGCGCGGCGCCTGTGAGCGGCCCGCTCGCAGCGGGTGCGATGACCGCCGGGCGATCGAGCACGCTACCGGTCGACGGTCGCGAGCGGTCGTTCGAGTAGAACGCGAGCGCCAGCGTGCAGGCGAAGAACACGGCCGCGCACACCGCCGTCGAACGGGACATGAAGTTCGCGCTGCCGGTCGCACCGAACAGGCTGCCCGAGGAACCGCTGCCGAACGACGCGCCCATGTCGGCGCCCTTGCCGTGCTGCACGAGCACGAGGCCGATCATCACCAGCGCCGAAATGATCTGCAACGCCACCACCAGATTCAACAACAGGTTCATTCTTCTGACTCCAAAATTCGTGTTCGCGAGCCTCGGTTCCGAGGACCTGCGGATTCAGCCCATCAACCCGCAGCGCGGCAGATCGCGGCGAATTCGCTCGCCTTCAATGCGGCGCCGCCGATCAGGCCGCCATCGATGTCGGCTTGCGCGAACAGCGTCACCGCGTTGTCGGGCTTGACGCTGCCGCCGTACAAGATCTTCATGGCGCCAGCGTGCTCGGTCGCGGCCTTGAGTTGCGCACGCAACAACGCATGCACGGCTTGCGCCTGCTCGGGCGACGCGGTCTTGCCGGTGCCGATCGCCCACACGGGCTCGTACGCGACGACGATCTGCGAGATGCAATGGCCGAGCGTGTGGATCACCGCCGAGAGCTGGCGCTT
>JANMWQ010000223.1:0-4379 GCA_031394085.1 Rhizobacter sp.
TGCACCGCGGCGGCGTGCAGCGCGTCTACCTCGGCAACCTGAAGACCGGCACGCACGAGCTGGTCGCGTTCTTCACCGGCAAGGGCCCGCACGACCGCGACTACAAGCGCGGCGCGACCGTCAAGTTCGAGAAGGACACGAACGCGAAGTACATCGAACTGCGCATCCAGGATTCGATGGGCAAGCTGCAGCCCGAGTTCGACGTGAAGCTCTGGCAGTAAGCCCGACGATGCGCCTGTTCTCCCACTTTCGCCTGACGCTGCGCGGCGTTGCGGTTGCGGTTGCGGTTGCCGCAGCGAGCACGTTCGCGCTCGCCGCCACGGCCGCCGAGGCGCCGCCGAATCACGAGATCAAGGACCCGCACTACGGCGACACGGTGTTCCAGTTCTTCCAGGACCACTACTTCAGCGCCGTCACCGGGCTGATGGCCTCGCAGCAACTGACGCGTGTTCAACGCCACGCCGACGAGGCCGAGGTGCTGCGCGGCGGCATGCTGTTGTCGTACGGCCTGCAGCGCGAAGCCGGCGACATTTTCGCGACGCTGATCGAGCGCGGCGCCGAGCCCAAGGTGCGCGACCGCGCGTGGTTCTTCCTCGCGAAAATTCGCTACCAGCGCGGCTACTTGCCCGAGGCGCAAGCGGCGCTCGCGAAGGTCGGTGACAAGCTGCCGCCCGAATTGCAGGAAGACCGCGCGCTGCTGCAATCGAACCTGCTGATGGCACGTGCGGACTACGCCGGCGCCGCGAGCGTGCTCGCCGCCGTGAGCAGCAAGGCCGGCAGCGCGCGCTACGCGAAATACAACCTCGGCATCGCGCTGATCAAGTCGGGCGACCTGCCCCGCGGCAGCGCGGTGCTCGACGAGCTCGGCAAGGCGCCGGCCGAAGACGAAGAATTTCGCAGCCTGCGCGACCGCGCCAACGTGGCCCTCGGCTTCGCTGCGCTGAGCAACAACGAGCCGAAGGCAGCACGCAGTTACCTCGAACGCGTGCGGCTCAAAAGCTTGCAGGCGAACAAGGCGCTGCTCGGCTTCGGCTGGGCCGCGGCAGCGCTGAAGGAACCGAAACTCGCGCTCGTGCCGTGGCTCGAGCTCGCGCAACGCGACGTGAGCGACTCGGCGGCGCTCGAGGCGCAGATCGCGGTGCCCTACGCCTACGCCGAGCTCGGTGCCTTCAACCAGTCGCTGGCCGGCTACAACGCCGCGATCGGCGCGTTCACGCGCGAAGGCAGCGACCTCGACGAATCGATCGCCGCGATCCGCACCGGCACGATTGTCGAGGCGCTGCTCGCGCGCAACCCGGGCGAAGAGATGGGCTGGTTTTGGCGCATGGGCACGGTTACCGAGATGCCGCACGCCGGCCACCTCTCGCAACTGCTCGCGCAGCACGAGTTCCAGGAGGCGTTCAAGAACTACCGCGACCTGCGCTTTCTCTCGAAGAATCTCGAAGACTGGCGCGACAAGCTGACGGTCTTCGACGACATGCTCGCGACGCGCCGCAAAGCATTCGCCGAGCGCTTGCCGCAGGTGCGCGATCGCGCCGGCGCGATCGGCCTGGGCGCATTGCGCACGCGCCGCGATCGGCTCGCCGCCGAGATCACCAAGGGCGAGGCCGATGCCGACGGCGTGGCCTTCGCCGATCAGAAGCAACTCGACCTGCTCGCCCGCGTGACGAGCGCAAAAGCGATCGTCGCCGGCGACGACGCCGAGCTCGTGCAGGCGCGCCCGCGCGTGCGGCTCGCGGCGGGCGCATTGACTTGGCAGCTGGCGCCGGGTTACACCGCCCGCGTGTGGGCGGCGAAGAAGGACCTGCAAGACATCGACGACCAGATCGCGAAAGCGCAGCGCGTCGAGGCCGAACTCGCGCAGGCGCAGCGTGACGAGCCGGTGCGCTTCGATGCCTTCGGGAAACGCATCGCCGCGTTGCGGCCGATGCTCGACGTGATGATCCCGCGGGTCGCGGCGCTGACGAAAGAGCAGCAGCTCGCGGTGCAGGACATCGCCGTGGCCGAACTGTCGCGCCAGAAGGAGCGCCTCGCGGCTTACTCGACGCAGGCCCGCTTCGCGGTCGCCCAGCTGTACGACCGCGCGAATTCCAAAACAGACACCAAGGCAGACCCGAAATCCGATCCGAAAAAGGAGAGCGAGCATGCTTCGGCCAAGCGCTAGTGCCACGCTCAACGCGATCACGATCGCCGTCGCGCTGCTGCTCGCCGCCTGCGCCAGCAAGCGCGGCACGCCCGACAACGAGCCGACGCTGAAGACGCTCGCCGGCCGCAGCGTCGATGTCGTCAAAGACGACGGCGTCAAGGCGACCGAAGCGCAGGCGATTGCCGCGTACCAGAAGTTCCTCGATGTCGCGCCGGCCGCGCCGCAGCGGGCCGAGGCGATGCGCCGCATCGGTGACCTCGAAATGGAGAGCGCCGACATCCGCAGCGCGTCTGCATCACCGTCGGGCGCAGCCAGCGGCGCTGCAGCCACCGGCCCCGCCGACCCCGACTACCGCGCCGCGATCGCGCGTTACCAGACCTTCCTCAAAACCTATCCGGCCGACCCGGCGAACGACCGCGTGCTGTATCAGCTCGCGCGCGCTCACGAGCAAGGCGGCGACCTCGAGACCGCGCTGAAAACGCTCGACCGGCTCGTCAAGGACTACCCGAAAACGCGCTACGCCGACGAGGCGCAGTTCCGCCGCGGCGAGCTGCTGTTCACGGCGCGCGACTACCCGAAGGCGGAAACCGCCTACGCGACCGTGCTCGCGGCCGGGCCAACCAACCCGTACCGAGACCGCGCGCTCTACATGCAGGGCTGGTCGCAGTTCAAGCAGGGACGGCTCGACGACGGGCTGCGCTCGTTCTTCGGCGTGCTCGACCTGAAGGTCGCGAACCGGCCGGGCGAAGGCAGCCTCGACACATTGGAAGGCCTGACCCGCGCCGACCGCGAATTGGTCGAGGACACCTTCCGCGTCGCGAGCATCAGCCTGGCCAATCTGGCAGGCACGACGCAAGGCGCCGAGGCGATCGCGCCGTACATGGATTCGCCGGCGCGCAAGAGCTACGAGTTCCGCGTCTACGAACAACTCGGCGAGCTCTACATCCGCCAAGAGCGCTTCAAGGACGCCGCCGACACCTTCGGCGCGTTCGCGCGCCGCAACCCGCTGCACGCGCAGGCACCGGTGCTGCAGGCGCGCGTGATCGGGATCTACGAGCAAAGCGGCTTCGGCAAGCTCGCGCTCGACGCGAAGAAAGAGTACGTCTCGCGCTACGGCAACCTCGGTGACAACATCAGTGAATTCAAGCGTGCGAACGCGACCGGCTGGGAGCGTGCACAACCGCTGGTCAAGACGCACCTCGCCGAACTGGCGCGCCACTATCACGCGAGCGCGCAGAAGACCAAAGACACGGCCGACTACCAGGAAGCGGTGCGCTGGTACCGCGCCTGGCTCGCGTCGTTCCCGAACGATGCGCAGGCCGCACCGACGAACTTCCTGCTGGCCGAACTGCTGTACGAAGACAAGCGTTTCGCCGAGGCCGCCGCCGAGTACGAGAAGACCGCTTATCGCTACCCCGCCCACGCGAAGAGCGCCGACGCAGGCTACGCCGCGCTGCTCAGCTACGCGCAGCAACGCAAGGCCGCGCCGCCGGCCGAGCAAGTCGCGCTGCAGCGCGCGAGCGTCGCCAGCGCATTGCGCTTCGCCGACGCCCACGGCAGCGATGCGCGCGCCGGTGCCGTGCTCGCCGACGCGGCCGACTCGCTCTATGCGCTGAAGGACACGGATGCCGCCGCGAAGGTCGCGCAACGCGTGCTCGACCTGAAGCCGGCCACCGCCGATGCGCAGCGCCGCGTCGCCTGGACCGTGCTCGCACATGTCTATTTCGAGAAAGGTGCATTCGAGGGCGGCGCGTTCGCGCGTTCCGAGGCCGCGTATGCCGAGGTGCTGAAACTCACGCCCGAGAAAGACGCGGCGCGTGCCGACCTCGTCGAGCGCCAGGCGGCCGCGATCTACAAGCAAGGTGAAGCCGCACGCGCCGCCGGCAAGTCGGCCGACGCGGTCGCGAACTTCCAGCGCGTCGGCAGCGTCGCTCCGCAATCGGCGGTGCGTGCGACAGCGCAGTACGACGCGGCCGCGTCGCAGATCGCGATGAAAGACTGGGACGGCGCGATCCGCACGCTCGAAGACTTTCGCCAGCGTTTCCCGAACAACGCGCTGCAGCCCGAGGTGAGCAGCAAGCTCGCGGTCGCGTACCTCGAAAAGGGCCAGTGGGCCGGTGCCGCCGGCGAGTTCGAGCGCCTCGCCGCGAGCAACAAGGACCCGAAGGTCGCGCGCGACGCGCAATGGCAAGCGGCCGAGTTTTACGAGAAGGCCGGCTCGCGCGCGGCAGCG
>JANMWQ010000043.1:0-3456 GCA_031394085.1 Rhizobacter sp.
GGCTTGTCTTTTTCTTTCTTCGCGCCGCAACCCGCCAGCACGAGTGCCGCAGCGATCATCGCAGCCGTGCCGGCAACACGCAGCGAGCCCGTCATCTTGGCGGATGCATCAAGTCTTGAAATCATTCGAAATTCGCTTCCAACGCCGATTATTGAAGCCCTTTGCCAAGGCCCGCGCGGCGGGCTTCAAAGGGCGAAATTAGAGCCACGCGCGACCCGAACGCTGGCCCACGGCAGCGGGCCCTGAGGCGTCGAAGTGTACTTGTGAAGCATGTCGACCAAACAACCCCTAACTGAGGGAGCCACAGCCACAACCAGACACCAAAACGTGAACAAGTAGCCGCTATGCGCGCAGGCGCGGCCCGCTTCAAAGCAGCGCTTGGTGACGCGCCAGTTTCCAGCCCTCGGCGTCGCGCTGCGAGCGGGTCAACATCCAGAGTTCCCTGAACGGCGCAGCGCACTCGCCCGGCGCCTCACGCATCAGGCCGGAGAACTCGACGCTGACCACGACAGCGCCGTTCAACTCCTCGAACCCGAACAGGTCGGCCTGCAGTGTGACCACATCGGTTCGGCCGGCCGAGCCGTCACCGCACGCCGGAAGACCGACGCAGAGCTCGGCCAGCATCTCGGTGGTGGTCAACGCCTGCAGGGTCGGCATCGCACCGAGATCCCAGGCCTCCTGCAGTCGCACGAAAATCAGGCGCAGCTCAACGAGCAACGCATCGCGGTCAAGGCCTGCCGGCAGCGTCACGGGCGCCGCCGACACGCGGCGACGCACCACCGCGCCCCCACGCTCACCGCGACGCGCGCCCTGCAAATCGGTGATCCCGAGCGATCGCCCGGCAATGCGCGCTCGCCACAGCCAAGCCGCACCACCCGCGATCACCAACGCGCCTCCCGCACCCGACAGCGCCGCAGCGGGCATGTCGGCGGGCCAGGTTTTGATGAAGAACAGCGACGCGAGCGCAGCGAAGAGCCCGACCGATGTCGCCAGGTTTCCCAGCGCGGCAGCGCCTGCCTCGTTCACGCCGAGCGCCAGCAACACGCCGACGCACAGCCCCAGCGGCCAAGTCGACGGCCACGCAACGCGGCGGTGGCGATCGTTGGCGGAGCGGGCGTTCCGGACCATGGCGTCAGCAGTTTCGGCAGCCCGCACGCCCGTTCAACACTTGATGCCCACGTGCAGCGCCACGACCCCGGCGCTCAGGTTGTGCACATCGACATGGCCGAACCCCGCCGTCTTCATCAGCACCTTGAGTTCAGCCTGGCCGGGATGCATGCGGATCGATTCAGCCAGGTAGCGGTAGCTCTGCGCATCACCGGCCACGAGCTGGCCGATGCGCGGCAACACGTTGAACGAATACCAGTCGTAGGCCTTCGCGAGCGGCTTTGCGACCTTCGAGAACTCGAGCACCAGCAACCGGCCACCGGGCTTGAGCACCCGGTTCATCTCGGCCAGCGCCTTGTCTTTGTGGGTCATGTTGCGCAGGCCGAACGCCACACTGACGAGATCGAAGCTGCCGGTCGTGAACGGCAGTGCCTCGCCATCGCAGATCGCCGCGGGCAGCACCGTGCCTTCGTCGAGCAGGCGGTCGCGCCCCTGCCGCAGCATCGCCTCGTTGATGTCGGTGTGAACGACCGTGCCCTTGGGCCCGACCTTCTTCGCGAACGCACGTGCGAGGTCGCCGGTGCCGCCAGCGATGTCGAGCACGCTTTGCCCCTCATGAAGGTTCGCGATGGCCACGGTGTAGGCCTTCCAGGCGCGATGCAGGCCCATCGACATCAAGTCGTTCATCACGTCGTACTTCGACGCGACGGAGTCGAATACGCCGCGCACGCGGCTGGCCTTTTGGGTCTCGTCGACGGTCTGAAAGCCGAAATGGGTGTCGCTCATGGGTTCGGGAACGGTCAGTGGGAATGACCGCAGCCGCCGCCGGCTGCGGGGGCCGCGAGCATCGGTGCGTCGCGACTCATGCCGGCGTCGTGCAGGCGGCCTTCGTACTTGCGCCACAACTCGTCTTGCTGCGACCCGAGAAAGTACAGGTAGTCCCACGAGAAGATGCCGGTGTCGTGGCCGTCGGAGAAGCTCGGCTGCACAGCGTAGTTGCCGACCTGCTCGAGGCCCGCCAGACCGACCTCGCGCTTGCCGGTCTGCAACACCTCTTGCCCAGGACCGTGGCCCTGCACTTCGGCCGATGGCGAGTACACGCGCATCAGCTCGAACGGGATGCGGAACTGCGCGCCGTCTGCGAAGCCAACCTCCAGTACGCGCGATTGCTGGTGCACCGTGAGCGAAGTCGGTTGCGGGGTGTTCGCGGTCAGGCCAGCCATGCGGTTCGGTTCGGGTGATGAGAGCCGCCGCAGTGTAGCGAAGCGCCCTGCCCCGCACGGCTGCGGGGCCTTGGGGCGACGTGGGTACTGCGTAGGTCCTGCGTGGATCCGGCTAGACCAGCACCCGCTCGATCCCGCCGCTGTTCGCGCGCGCCACGTAGTCGGGCATCCAGTCCGGCCCGAGCAGCTGGTTCGCCATCTCGACGACGATGTAGTCGGCCTCCAACAGGCCGTTGGTCAGGTCGCCGGTGTAGCGACTCAGGCCTTGCAAGCAACTCGGGCAAGAGGTCAAGATTTTCACCGGGCCTTTTGCCGCGACTGCGCCGGTGGCCCGAAGCGCCACTTCGTCCTTGCGCAACTCTTCTTCCTTGCGGAAGCGGACTTGCGTGGAGATGTCGGGCCGCGTGACGCCGAGCGTGCCGCTCTCGCCGCAGCAGCGCTTGCTCTCGAGCACGTTCGGGCCGACGAGCGCCTTCACGGTCTTCATCGGCTCCTGCAGCTTCATCGGCGTGTGGCAAGGGTCGTGATAAAGGTAGCCGCCACCCGAAGACGCACCCAGCGTGATGCCCTTCTCGAGCAGGTACTCGTGGATGTCGATGATCCGGCAGCCGGGGAAAATCTTGTCGAACTGGTAGCCCTGCAATTGGTCGTAGCAGGTGCCGCAGCTGACCACCACGGTCTTGATGTCGAGGTAGTTCAGCGTGTTGGCGACGCGGTGGAACAGCACACGGTTGTCGGTGATGATCTTCTCGGCCTTGTCGAACTGGCCTGAGCCGCGCTGCGGGTAGCCGCAGCACAGGTAGCCCGGCGGCAGCACGGTCTGCACGCCGGCATGCCAGAGCATCGCCTGCGTGGCCAAGCCGACCTGCGAAAACAGCCGCTCCGAGCCGCAGCCCGGGAAATAGAAGACCGCCTCGGTCTCGCTGGTCGTGGCCTTCGGGTCGCGGATGATCGGGACGTAGTCCTTGTCTTCGATGTCGAGCAGCGCGCGCGCCGTTTTCTTCGGCAGGTTGCCCGGCATCTTCTTGTTGATGAAGTGGATCACCTGCTCCTTGATCGGCGCGGCGCCGACCGTGGAACGCGGCGCAGCGGTCTGCTTGTTCGCCAGGCCGCGCAGCAGGTTGTT
>JANMWQ010000484.1:0-5128 GCA_031394085.1 Rhizobacter sp.
GCGCACCGAGCGCTTCATGAAGATCGTCTCGCTCGCACCTGAAGTGCTCTGAGTCTGGGTTGATCCAGAGAACCAACCTAGAGATACGGGACAGGCCATGAACAAGATTCGCAAAGGCGACCAGGTCATCATCTTGACCGGCCGCGACAAGGGCAAGCGCGGTGCCGTGCTGCAACGCGTTGACGAAGAGCGCATCCTCGTCGAAGGTGTCAACGTGGTGAAGAAACACGTCAAGCCGAACCCGATGAAGGGCACGACCGGCGGCGTTGTCGACAAGACCATGTCGATCCACCAGTCGAACGTCGCCATCTTCAACGCCGCGACCGGCAAGGCCGATCGCGTCGGCATCAAGCTCGGCGCCGATGGCAAGACGAACAAGATCACGCGCGTGCGTGTCTTCAAGTCGAGCGGCGCCGAGATCAAGGCCTAAGGGGTTCACATGGCTACCAAGCAAAAAGCAGCCGAGACCGGCAACAGTTCCGCACCGCCCAAGGTGGCGCGCCTTCAGGCCATCTTCCGCGACAAGATCTCAAGCGAGCTGATCGAGAAGTTCGGCTACAAGTCGCCGATGCAGGTGCCGCGCATCACCAAGATCACGCTCAACATGGGCGTGTCCGAGGCGGTGTCTGACAAGAAGGTCATGGACCACGCTGTCAGCGACCTGACCAAGATCGCCGGCCAACGGCCTGTCGTCACGAAGTCGAAAAAGGCGATTGCCGGCTTCAAAATTCGCGACGGCGTGCCCATCGGTTGCATGGTCACGCTGCGCGGCGTGCAGATGTACGAATTTCTCGATCGCTTCGTGACGATCGCGCTGCCTCGCGTTCGCGACTTTCGCGGTATCTCGGGTCGGGCGTTCGATGGCCGTGGCAACTACAACATCGGCGTCAAGGAACAGATCATTTTTCCTGAAGTCGACTACGACAAGATCGATGTGCTGCGTGGCCTGAACATCAGCATCACGACGAGCGCGAAGAACGACGAAGAAGCCAAGGCGCTTCTGACCGCGTTCAAATTCCCGTTCAAGAACTGAAGGACAGCGCCGTGGCAAAAACTTCCCTCATTCAGCGCGAACTCAAGCGCACCAAGCTGGTAGCCAAGTTTGCTGCGAAGTACGCGGAGCTCAAAGGCACCGCCAACGACGCGAAGAAGTCCGATGAAGAGCGCTACGCCGCTCGCCTCGAACTGCAAAAGCTCCCGCGCAACGCCTACCCGACTCGCCAGCGCAACCGCTGTGAGTTGACCGGCAGGCCGCGTGGCACCTTCCGCAAGTTCGGTCTCGGCCGCAACAAGATTCGCGAACTGGCGTTCAAGGGTGACATCCCTGGCGTCGTCAAGGCCAGCTGGTAATTCAGCGAACCTGATCAGGAGACATTTCCCATGAGCATGAGTGATCCTATCGCCGACATGCTGACCCGCATCCGCAACGCGCAGATGGTTCAAAAGGTCAGTGTGGCGATGCCGGCGTCGAAGTTGAAAACCGCGATCGCCGAGGTCTTGAAGGCCGAAGGCTACATCGACAACTTCGCGATTCGCGGCGAGCCGACCAAGCCGCAGCTCGAGATCGCGCTGAAGTACTACGCCGGCAAGCCGGTGATCGCGCACATCGAGCGCGTCAGCCGCCCGGGCCTGCGTGTCTACAAAGGCCGCCACGACATTCCGAACGTGATGAACGGTCTGGGTGTGGCGATCGTGACGACGCCGAAGGGCGTGATGACAGATCGCAAGGCACGCCAGGTCGGTATCGGCGGCGAAGTGCTTTGCTACGTGTCCTAAGGAGCAACGGCCATGTCACGAGTAGGAAAGATGCCGCTGCCGCTGCCGAAAGGCGTGGACGTGTCGGTCACCGCTGAGCAAATCAGCGTCAAGGGTTCGCTCGGCACGTTGGTGCGCGCTGCCAATCCGCTGGTCGCTGTGAAAACCGAAGACGGCAAATTGATGTTCGCCCCGGCGAACGATTCGGTCGAGGCCGATGCGATGTCGGGCACGATGCGCGCGCTGGTCGCGAACATGGTCAACGGCGTCAGCAAGGGCTTCGAGAAGAAGCTGTCACTGGTCGGCGTCGGCTACCGAGCCGCCGCGGTCGGAGCGAAGCTGAACTTGCAGATCGGCTTCTCGCACCCTGTCGCCAAGGACATGCCCGATGGCGTGAAGGTGGCTTGCCCGACGCAAACCGAAATCGTCATCTCCGGTTCCGACCGGCAGGTGGTGGGTCAGATCGCCGCTGAAGTCCGCGCGATTCGGCCGCCGGAGCCCTACAAGGGCAAGGGCATTCGCTACGTCGGCGAAAAGGTCGTCATCAAAGAGACCAAGAAGAAATAAGGGGCGCATCACATGTCACTGAACAAAAAAGACCAGCGCGTTCGCCGCTCCCGCCAAACCCGCGCGCGCATTGCTGTGCAACGTGTGGCGCGTCTGTCGGTGTACCGCACCAACCTGCACATCTACGCCAGCGTCATCTCCGACGACGGCGCCACGGTGCTGGCCAGCGCGTCGACCGCCGAAGCAGACGTCCGCAAGGAACTGGCCGGTGAGTCGAAAACGGCAGGCAAGGGCGGCAACGTCGCTGCCGCCGCGATCATCGGCAAGCGCATCGCTGAAAAGGCGAAGGCCGCCGGCATCGACAAGGTCGCATTCGATCGCGCAGGTTTTGCGTACCACGGCCGCGTCAAGGCGCTGGCTGAAGCCGCTCGCGAAGCCGGCCTGCAGTTCTAAGAATCCAGGCCTCTAAGGAATCAAGATGGCAAAGTTTCAACCCCGCGCGCAGACCGAAGGCAACGACGACGGTCTGAAAGAAAAGATGATCGCGGTCAACCGTGTCACCAAGGTGGTCAAGGGCGGCCGCACGCTGAGCTTCGCTGCGCTCACCGTCGTCGGTGATGGCGACGGCCGCATCGGCATGGGCAAGGGCAAGGCGAAGGAAGTGCCTGTCGCCGTGACCAAAGCCATGGACTCGGCGCGTCGCAACATGATCAAGGTCTCGTTGAAGAACGGCACCATCCAGCACAAGGTCATCGGCGAGCACGGCGCATCGCGCGTGCTGATGGCGCCGGCTAAGCCGGGTGACGGCATCATCGCTGGCGGCCCGATGCGCGCGGTGTTCGAGGTGATGGGCGTGACCGACATCGTTTGCAAGAGCCTCGGCTCGTCGAACCCGTACAACCTGGTTCGCGCCACGCTCGACGCACTCAAGCACACCAGCACCCCGGCCGAGATCGCTGCGAAGCGCGGTCTGACGGTCGAAGAGCTGTTCGGCTGAACGGCGGAGAAACATCATGGCGACCAAAGAAGCTACCGCGAATCAAGCGGCGCAAAAGAGCACCGTCAGCATCAAGCTGGTGCGCAGCATCAACGGTACCCGCGAGTCGCACCGTGCGACCGTGCGTGGCCTGGGCCTGCGCAAGCTGAACAGCGAATCGACGCTCGAAGACACGCCCGCCGTGCGCGGCATGATCAACAAGGTCTCGTACCTGGTCAAGGTGCTTTGAGCGCCAACTGACTGAAGCGCGGTTTAAGGATTTTCATCATGGAACTCAACACCATCAAGCCGGCACTCGGCTCGAAGCATTCAAAGCGCCGCGTCGGCCGTGGCATCGGCTCCGGTCTGGGCAAGACCGCAGGCCGCGGACACAAGGGCCAGAAGTCGCGTTCGGGCGGCTACCACAAGGTCGGCTTCGAAGGCGGCCAAATGCCGCTGCAGCGTCGCCTGCCCAAGCGTGGCTTCAAGTCGCACCTGCTGCAATTCAATGCCGAGATCAACCTGACCGACCTGCAAAAGCTCGGTGCGGCCGAGGTCGACATCCTGACGCTCAAGCAAGCGCGCCTCGTCGGCGAGTTGGCGAAAGTCGTGAAGGTC
The DNA here is from genome assembly GCA_031394085.1 of Rhizobacter sp. Classification (GTDB taxonomy): domain Bacteria; phylum Pseudomonadota; class Gammaproteobacteria; order Burkholderiales; family Burkholderiaceae_C; genus LMDS01. The sequence goes on from JANMWQ010000484.1 coordinate 3,857, forward strand.
ATCAAGTCGGGCGAGCTGACGATGGCGGTGGTGCTGAAGGGCATCGGCGCCACGGCAGGTGCCAAGGCCGTGATCGAAGCGGCTGGCGGCTCGCTGGCCTGAAAGCCGCCCGTAACTTTTTCTGACCGGACCTTCAGTGGCAACCAACGCGAATCAACTGGCCAAGAGCGGAAAGTTCGGCGACCTGCGTCGCCGCTTGACGTTCCTGCTGCTCGCGCTCGTGGTCTACCGCGTCGGCGCTCACATTCCCGTGCCCGGCATCGACCCTGATCAGCTCAAGCAGCTTTTCAACAGCCAGGCCGGTGGCATCCTGAGCCTGTTCAACATGTTCTCAGGCGGCGCGTTGTCGCGCTTCACTGTGTTCGCGTTGGGCATCATGCCGTACATCTCCGCGTCGATCATCATGCAGTTGATGACCTACGTGGTGCCGACGCTCGAAGCGCTGAAGAAAGAAGGCGAATCGGGCCGTCGCAAGATCACGCAGTACACGCGCTACGGCACGCTGGGTCTCGCGTTGTTCCAGTCGCTCGCGATCGCGACCGCACTGGAAAGCTCGCCGGGTCTGGTGATTTCACCGGGCTTCGGCTTCCGCATGACGGCGGTCGTGAGCTTGGTGGCCGGCACGATGTTCCTGATGTGGTTGGGTGAGCAGATCACCGAGCGTGGTCTGGGCAACGGCATCTCGATCCTGATCTTCGGCGGCATCGCGGCCGGCCTGCCGGGCGCCCTCGGCCAGTTCGGTACGCTGGTAAGCCAAGGTTCGATGAGCATCGTCGCGGCGCTGTTCATCACGCTGTTGGTGTTTGGCGTGACCTTCGCGGTGGTGTTCGTCGAGCGGGGGCAGCGCAAGATTCTGGTGAATTACGCGAAGCGCCAGGTCGGCAACAAGGTCTACGGCGGTCAGTCGTCGCACTTGCCACTCAAGCTGAACATGTCGGGCGTGATCCCGCCGATCTTCGCGTCGTCGATCATCTTGCTGCCGGCGACGGCCGTGGGCTGGTTCGCCACCGGCGACAGTTTCCGCTGGCTGAAAGACGTGGCCGACCTGTTGCGCCCGGGGCAGCCGATCTACGTGATGCTCTACGCCGCGGCCATCGTGTTCTTCTGCTTCTTCTATACGGCGCTGGTGTTCAACAGCCGCGAGACCGCAGACAACCTGAAGAAGAGCGGTGCGTTCATTCCTGGCATTCGCCCGGGTGACCAGACCGCGCGCCACATCGACCGCATCCTGTCGCGGCTGACATTGGCCGGCGCGATCTACATCACGCTGGT